>NZ_QRJA01000018.1:0-49723 GCF_003471405.1 Collinsella sp. AM20-15AC | reverse complement strand
GGGGAGGGGTGGGGGAAGGGGTGGGGAAAGGTGTTGAAAAATGGGGCGGTTCCCCATATTATTGATGACGTCGACAGGCGGGGTGGTTCCCCGCGTACGTGCCATCTGAGTAACCGAGGGGAGGGCGCACATGGGAATGACTGGTGCATACGAGCGCAATCTCGATGCAAAAGGTCGTCTGTCCCTGCCTGCACCCCTTCGCGAGGAGCTTGGAGAGCACGTTCGCGTGTTCAAAGCCCTGGATGTCGATGCTCTGTACGTGTTCTCTGCCGAGGCCTTCGATAAGTGGGTCGAAGGACTCTTCGCGGGTCGTGAGGGCCACGAGGGTTTTAACCCGCGTGACATTAACGACCAGAAGCTCATGAGGGCGATCAACAAGCGCACCACGTCGATGGACGTGGACAGCGCCGGTCGTATCGGTCTTTCCGAGTCTCTCCGCAAGCAGGCGAACCTCGACCGCGAGGTCACGGTTGTGGGCAACTACGACCACCTTGAGGTTTGGGACCGCGCTACGGCCGATGAGGACGATGACGATGAGGCCCTGCTGGACCTCTTCTTCTCGTAAGGGCAAGGCACGGGTAACGGATGGAGCGTGGGATCTTGACACAAGAATATCGGCATGAACCTGTCATGCTCGGCGAAGTACTTGAATCGCTGCGGCTAAAGAGCGGCTCCGTTGTCTGCGATTGCACCCTTGGCGGTGCCGGCCATTCGGTAAAGATGGCCGCGCAGGTGGGGGAGACGGGCCTTTTGCTCGGCGTCGATCAGGACGACATGGCCCTCGAGGCCGCTGGCGCCCGTCTGGACCGCGAGGTTCCCGGCGTTCCGCACCAGCTGCTGAAGGGCAACTTCGGCGACTTGGACGAGCTGCTTTGCTCGGCCGAGGTGCCCGGGGTCGATGGCTTCCTGTTCGATTTGGGCGTTTCGTCACCGCAACTCGATATCCCTGGCAGGGGCTTTTCGTATAACGAGGACGCCCCATTGGACATGCGGATGGATCCGGGTAATAACACCTTAAACGCAGCTGAGGTCATCAACACCTATAACGAACACGACCTCGCCCGGATTCTACGCGTCTACGGCGAAGAGAAGTTCGCCTCGCAGATCGCGCGCGAGATCGTGCGCCGCCGCGAGCAAGAACCGATCGAAACCACCGGGCAATTTGTCGAGATCATCAAGGCGGGTATCCCGGCTGCCGCTCGTCGGCATGGCGGACACCCGGCCAAGAAAAGTTTCCAGGCCATTCGCATCGAGGTCAATCACGAGCTCGATGTGCTCGAACGAGGGCTTGATGCCGCCACCAGGTGGCTCAACCCGGGCGGACGTATCTGCGTCATCTCGTATCACTCGCTTGAGGATCGTATCGTAAAGAATCACTTTAAGGAGATGAGCCAGGGGTGCACGTGTCCGCCGGAGATTCCGGTGTGCGTGTGCGGCAACGTGCCGATACTCAAGGTCATCACCCGCAAACCCCTGGTTGCCCAGCCTGATGAGGTTGAGCGCAACCCTCGGGCGAGATCAGCCAAAATCCGCGTGGCGCAGCGTCTGTAGGCGCGACCGCGCGATATTGGACCTCCCGCTCGCACCATAAACGAAGCTTAAACACACTACCAACGTACTCGGGATGGGAGGCGGCATATCATGGGCTACAACACTTCAAACGCAGCACTCGCCTATGATATGAACGCCATGCCCGCCTATCGTGAGACGCCGCAGGCCCCCGTTGCTCCCCGTGAGCAGCGCACGCCGCGCTTTGATGTCTACACGGGCGCGGGCCGTCAGGCAAACCAGGCGGTAAGCCCGGTTTTCATGAGCGTTCTTAAAACGTTTTGCATCATTGCGGCTATCTTCATGACGATCGGCGTCGCCCGCGTGGCGCTCGCCGGCGTTACGGCCCAGGTGCTCAACAGCAACGCCGAGCTTACCAACACGCTCGAAAAGGCGACCGATGAGAGCTCCGACCTGGAGGTCATGCATTCGGTCTATGGCGCCGACACGCGCATTCGCGACCTTGCGGGCGCTTATGGCATGGTGGAGCCCAGCGAGAGCGTTACACTTGACTTTTCGCAGGATGCAGCCGCGGGCGCCAACGCGACCGCGACCGCTCAGTAGCAAGACGGTAGCTGAGTATGACAAATGACTATCGCCGCGGTTCCGATGGGGGCCGCGGTTCTGGACGTCCCTCGTCGCGGGGACGTTCTGGTTATCAAGGAACGGGTCGGCAATCTTACAACGCCGGGCGGTCCCGTGGCAACGACCCGGCGTCGCGACTTCGCGGCTCGGGTGGCCCTCAAGTGCATAACACCAGGTCGCGCAAGAGTTCGTCGACCGAATGGCTCACGGGCACGCCGCTGCCTCGCCGCAAAGCCGTCATGGGATTCATCGGGCTTGGCTTGGGCTTGGGCGTCTTTCGCCTTGCCGACTATCAAATTGTCGAAGCCGATAAACTGCGCGAGCGTGCCGATGCGCGTCGCCTGCTTGCGCAGACCCTCTATGCCAAACGTGGCACCATCTACGACCGCAACGGTAACGTGCTGGCGTCGTCGGTCGAATGTCGCAACATCGCCGTGAACCCGCAGCTTGTCGAGGACGTTGACAAGACGGTGTCGGCGCTGGTCAAGGCAACTGGAATCGATAAAAAGACCTGCCGCAAGCTCGTCGAGTCCGATGGAACCTGGGTGTATATCAAGCGCCAGGTGGACGAAGACGATGCTGTGGCGCTGGAGAAGAAGAACCTGCCCGGCGTGCTTTTTGAGCAGGCCATGAAGCGCGTATATCCATACGGCAATCTGGCATCGCAGGTGCTGGGTGTAGTGAATGTAGACAACGACGGCTTGACTGGTCTCGAAAAGCAATACAACAAGCTTCTGACCGGCACGAACGGTTCTCTCGTACGCGAGCGCGCGAGGGACGGCAGCTATATCGCGGGCGGTGCCTATAAAAAGGTGGCTGCGGTCGACGGCGTTGATATCGTGACGACGCTCGACGTCAATATCCAGCGTGCGGCCGAGGATGCCCTGGCAGAGGCAGTTGAGAAGACTAAGGCCAAGAACGGCTCGGCGCTGGTCACCGATCCTACGACAGGAGAGATCTTGGCAGCCTGCTCGTATCCGACCTACGACCAGACCGATTTGGAAAACGCCAAGACCGAGGATATGAACCTGCGCCTGGTTACCGACGCCTACGAGCCCGGCTCGGTCTTTAAGACACTCGTGGCGGGCGCCGGCTTCGACTTGGGCGTCGTGCGATCGAGTACGTCGTTTGAGGTGCCGGCGAGCATCAAGGTGGGCGACGATACCGTCACCGATGCCGACAAGCGCGACTATGCCATGACCATGGATGTGCGCGAGATGATGCGCCGTTCGTCCAACGTGGGCTTTGTCCTGGTGGGGCGCAAGATCGGTGCCGACGACTTTGCCGCCTATGTGGACAAGTGGGGCATCGGTCACAGCTCTGGTGTAGATTTTCCGGGCGAGAGCCTGGGCATCGTCAAGGAGCGTGACCAGTATGACGGCGCCACGCTGGGCTCGATGAGCTTTGGACAGGCGCTGTCTGTCTCGCCGATTGAGATCGCACGTGCCGTGGGCGGCATCGCCAACGGCGGCGTGATGATGACCCCGCACTTCTATAAGTCCAGCAAAGGCGACGAGAAGGACTGGGGCGAAGGCGAGCGTGCGATTTCTGAGGATGCAGCATCCCAGGTGACATCGTGCATGCAGACGGTCGTGTCGGAGGGAACGGGCGTTGGCGGCGCGGTTGACGGCTATGACGTGGCGGGCAAGACCGGCACGGCCGAACGTGCCGACGAGAACGGCGGCTACCTCAAGGAGAACTACATGTCGTCCTTTATGGGCTTTGCGCCGGCACAATCACCCAAGGTGCTGTGCTATATCACGCTCGACGGAACGCCGAGCGGCTCAGATGCCGCTGCGGTGCCGTTCCAGTCCATTATGGCCAACGCGCTCGACGTGCTGGGCATCCCGCGCACGAAGTAGGGGGTTACAATCTTTGGGGCGTGGTTTGTTGTCCCATATGAGGGGTGTTCACATGCCCTGCACCACGCATGCGCGGCGCTGGGATACAATACGCCGATAGCATTATTAGGTTTACAGGGGAGCTGCAATGATAGAGATCGCCGTCAACAACCTCGCGGCCGCAACAGGGGCCCGAACCGTGACGGGAGAAGTCGATCGGGTATGCCGCGGGTGCGTTATCGACTCGCGCCAGGTCGAGGAAGGGACGATTTTCGTCGCCTTTCCCGGTGAAAACGTCGACGGCAATGATTTTGCTTCCCGTGCCGTCCAGTCGGGTGCCGGCGCCGTCGTGATGACGCGTGAGCCCGAGACCGAGCTGGTCTCGCTGGCGCAGGACAAGGGCTGTGCCATCTTGCTGACCGATGATCCCGAGGAGTTTCTGCTTCGTTTGGCGCACGCGTACCGCCTGGAGCTTGGCTGCCTGGTCGTTGGCATTACCGGTTCCATCGGCAAGACGACGACCAAGGACGTGCTCGCCGCTGTACTCGCCAAGCGCTATCGTGTCTGGGCCACCAAGGGCAATTTCAATAACCTGATCGGCATGCCGCTCACGGTGCTTTCCGCCCCGGCCGGTACCGAGGTCCTGGTGCTCGAGATGGGCATGAACCATTTCCACGAGATCGAGCGCCTGTCCCAGTCCGCCAATCCCAACCTTGCCATCGTGAGTAAGATCGGCACCTCTCACATCGGCATTTTGGGCAGCCGCGAGAACATCGCCCGCGCTAAGGCCGAGATTGTCCAGGGTATGTGCGCCGCCGGCGACTTCTTGCCGCTGCTGGTTTTGGGCGGTGAGGACGACTTTACGCCGTTCATTCGCGATACGTTCGCCCGGCCTGCTGGTATCGATGTGATGCTGGCCGGCGTCTCGGACGATGATGAGGTCCGCGCCCGCGAAGTTCGTGTTGATGACGAGGGCCGTCCGGTCTTTACGCTCGATTTTGGTCAGGGCGAGACAATCGATACCATGCTTGCTATCCCCGGCGTGCAGTCCGTTCCAAATGCCGTTAAGGCCGCCGCGGTTGCCTATCGCCTGGGCGTGACGCCCGAGCAGATCGATGCTGCCTTTAGGGGCCTCACAATCACCGGTCACCGCCAGGAGATCAAGCGCGCCAAGAGCGGTGCACGCATCATCGATGACTCCTATAACGCCAGCGCCGAATCGATGGCAGCCGGTCTCGATCTGCTGTGCTCGCTTTCGTGCGCGGGGTCTCGCATGGCGATCCTGGGCGAGATGGGCGAGATGGGCGATGAGGCTCCTCGCATGCATGAGCTCGTGGGCGCCTATGCCGCCGCCAAGAAGCTCGACATGCTGGCGTGCGTGGGTGGTGAGCTGGCCCAGCTTATGGCCGATGCCGCGCGCATGATGGGCATGGACGAGGACCGCATCCAGGTGTTCTCCGATTATCAGCAGGTGCTCGACCGCATGGGCGGCGCGCTTGAAAAACATGATGTTGTACTGGTCAAGGGTTCCCGCTTTGTTGAGCTCGACCGCTTTGTGGAAGGTGTGTGCTAGCCCATGTTCGGCAATCCCTCGTATCCAACGTATCAGGCTTTTTTGGGGCTTGGCATCGCCGCCGCCATTGCGCTGCTGCTCATGCCGTGGTGGATCAAGCTGCTCAAGGTCGAGGGTATCGGCCAGCAGGTTCGTGCCGACGGCCCCAAGCGTCATTTGGTTAAGCAGGGAACGCCCACCATGGGTGGCGTTGTCATCCTCATCGCGATCTCGCTGACCTGCCTGCTGATGGGCAAGCTCACCACCGAGCTCGTGCTCGTGCTGCTCGCCACGCTGGCGACCGGCGTGCTGGGTCTGATCGACGACCTGACCTCCGTTACGCATGGGCGCTCGCTCGGTCTGACGCCTCATGCCAAGATGATCGGCCTAACCATTATCTGTGTCACCTTTACGGTGCTTGCCGTCAACTGGTGCGGCGTCGCCCCCGAGATTCGTTTTCCCGGTGGGTTGACGATCGACCTTGGCGTGCTTTCGACCACCATCTGCGGCTATTCGTTCCCGTGGCTCTACATTGTCTTTTGCTGGCTGATGATCGCCGGTCTTTCTAATGCCGTGAACCTGACCGATGGCCTTGACGGTCTTGCTGGTGGCACCTCCATGATCGCCATGCTCGCCATGGCTGCCATGGCGTTTTTGCACGGAGACGTGAACCTGTCCATCTTCTGCACCGCGTGTGCCGGTGCCTGCTTGGGCTTTCTGTGGTTCAACTGCTATCCGGCGAGCATCTTTATGGGCGATACCGGCTCGCTTGCCCTGGGCGCCGCGTTTGCCTGCACGTCCATCATGACCAACACCGAGGTCGTCTCCCTTATCATCGGCGGCCTGTTTATCGTTGAGACCCTTTCGGTCATGATTCAGGTTGTCTACTTCCACTTTACGCACAAGCGCGTCTTCCTTATGGCGCCCATCCATCATCATTTCGAAAAGAAGGGTTGGGCCGAGACCAAGGTCGTCATCCGTTTTTGGATTATCGCTGCGGCCTTTGGTGCCGTTGGCCTTGCTTTGTTCTTCCAGTTGGGATAGTGGTCTTTCATGCCTCTTGCTGATGTCTTTAGCCTGCTCGTTTTGGGTCAGGGCAAATCCGGTCTCGATGTCGCCCGCTGGGCGCTGGCACATCCAGAGCGCGTAAGCGCCGTTACCGTGTATGGCGGCGGCACCTCTGAGCCCAATGACGCCACGCGTGCGCTCGAGGCTGCTGGCGCGTCGTTTGTCTATGGGACCGAACAGGTCGAGGGCGCCTATGACGTATGCGTGACGTGCCCGGGCATCTCGGAGTTCTCGGGCTTCTTTAAGGCCGGGCGCGAGCATGCCGCCCAGATTATGGGTGAGCCCGAGTTTGCCTATCGCCTGTCGCCCGATAACTGGATTGCCATCACGGGCACCAACGGCAAGACGACCACCACGTCGCTGACCGATTATCTGCTCAAGGCTGCCGGCGAGGCCAGCGTAGCTGTCGGCAACATCGGCGAGCCGCCGGTCAACGAGATTGACGGCCGAGCCCGCAACGAGTGGTTTGTGGCTGAGCTCTCGAGCTATCAGATTGCTACGACCACCGAGCTCCACCCCCGCGTGGCGGTGCTGCTCAACATCACTCCCGACCACTTGGGCTGGCATAAGAGCCATAAGAACTATGCGCTTGCCAAGATCAAACTGTTTGACAATATGATCGATGACGATCTGGTGGTTGTCGACGTCGAAGACGCCGGCATTCACGAGTTCGATGAGTGCATCTATACGCCGGGTCGCCGCATCTGCAAGGTCGCTTTTGACGAGCCTGAGGGCGAGGACGCCGCCTTTGTGCGCGATGGCAAGATGATCGTGTGCCTGAAGGGCGTCGAGACCCCGCTCATCGCTACATCCGAGCTCAAGATCTCGGGCCATCACAATGTTATCAATGCCCTGTGCGCTGCCACGGCTGCCCTGGCAGTCGGTGCCGATGTCGATGGTGTCTGCCGCGGCCTGGCCTCGTTCCAGCCGCTCGAGCACCGCGTGGAGCCGTGTGGCGAGATTGACGGCGTGCGCTACGTCAACGATTCCAAGGCGACCAACACCGATGCGGTCGAGAAGGCCCTGACGGCATTTCCCGATGACGACGTGATCTTGCTGCTCGGGGGCCACGATAAGGGCACGCCGCTCGCGGACTTCGCGCGCGTTGTTATGGATAACGTACGCTCGGTCGTTTGCTTTGGCGATGCGCGCGAGCGCTTTACCGCCGCTATGGATGAGGCCGATGTCGATGGTGACGTGGATATCGCCCAGGCCGATGATCTGCGCGATGCCGTTGACGTTGCCCGCTCGCTCTCGAGCCGCGGCGACGTAATCCTGCTTTCGCCCGCTTGCTCTTCGTTCGACGAGTTCTCGGGCTACGAGGAGCGCGGTCGCGTGTTTAAGGACTATGTGGCGCAGCTTGCCGCTGCGGCGAAATCGCAAACGGAATAGGGGTTGCCGGTGAGAGAGGAGAGCCCCCGACAGAATATGAGGAGGCCCGACTCGGACCGTGCTTCCTCGCAGCGCAGCACACCGCGTTCCGGACGCGGCGGGCAGACGTTCAGTGAGCGCTATATTGCCGGCGTCCCCGCCCGCATCATGCGCCCCCGTTTGATATTTATGGCTTGCCTGTTTAGCTTGGTTTGCTTTGGCTTGCTGATGGTGTACTCGGCATCTTCGGTCGAGGCGCTGCACGAGAATGGTTCGGCGACGTTTTTCCTGTTTCGACAGGCCGCGTTTGCCGGAGTTGGCGTGTTGGCTATGGTTGCCATCGTGCGCGTTTTGCCGGACAGTTGGTTTGGGGAAGACGTGCTCAGGATCTTCCTCATGGGCATGATAGGGCTACTGCTTCTGGTGTTCTTGGTGGGCAGCGGCAGCCGTGGCGCCACGCGCTGGCTCAACATCGCCGGTATTCAGTTCCAGCCTTCCGAGTTTTTAAAGCCATTTGCCATTGCGTATTCGGCCATCATGCTCGACCGCTTCTTTTCGCCCGGTGGCAACATCAACGAATTCCTTCGCAAGATGGGCATCTACCTGGGTATTTCGCTCTTTCTGATCTTTATCCAGCCCGATTTCGGTACTGTCCTGATCATCCTGTTGACCCTTATGTGCATGGCGTTGTTTGCGGGTCTCGACCCCAGATTTATCATCGGCGTGCTAATCTTCGGCATTCTCGTGATCGTGATTGCGCTTGTCGCAGAGCCGTACCGTATGGTGCGTATTCAGGTTGCCTTGAACCCTTGGGCCGACGAGTATGGTGACGGCTATCAGGCCACGCTTGCCATCATGGCCTTTGCCTCGGGCGGTCTGTTCGGCCGTGGCATCGGCAACTCAACCATGAAGTACTCGTATCTGCCCGAGGCGCACAATGACTACATCCTGGCCATCATTGGCGAGGAAGTCGGTTTTGTCGGAACCGTGCTGTTCTTCTTGGTGTTTGCGATGCTGATCTACTCGGCGTTTCGCATTGCCGAGCAGGCGACCGATCGTCGGGGCGCGCTCATGGCGTCTGGCTCCGCGGTCATTCTCGCGGTGCAGTTTTTGATTAACGCGCTTGGCATCCTCAACGTGTTTCCCATGACGGGCAAACCGTTGCCGTTTATTAGCTACGGCGGTTCGTCGATTATCGTGTCGCTCATGCTTGCCGGGTTGATCCTGCGCGTTTCGTACGAGAGCGCCCGTCGCGATGAGTACGACCGTCGCCGCGAGAGCTTTGCCGTTATGGATGAGAGTACCGCCGGCGTGCCCCACGTGCGCGGTGAGCGATCTTCGCGTAACGGTTTTACCGTCCTGGATGGCTCTGCGACCGAGCCGGCAGCTCGTCCACGCCCGCGAACGGCTCCGCAAGGTCGTCCGCAGCGCCCCTGCTCTCGCAACGCGGGCGGCGGATATAATCGAATCGATTTGAACTCGGACCCGTCGGCGCGTCTGCGCACCGACGACCAGGGACCGCGTGTACGAAGGGACTACCATGACCGATAAGATGACCGTTGCTATTGCAGCCGGCGGCACGGCAGGACACATCAACCCCGCGCTCGCCTTGGCCGAAGAGCTGCGTGATCGTGGCCACCACGTTGTGTTCGTGGGCCAGTCGCGCAAGCTCGAGGGTCGTCTGGTCCCCGAGGCTGGGTTTGATTTTGTGCCCATTACGGTCACGGGCTTCGACCGCTCCCGTCCTTGGACGGCGCTGACCTCGCTGTGGCGTGTCAACAAGGCCAAGCGTGCGCTCGCCAGTCATTTCTCAAAGGTCGGCAAGCCCGATGCCGCCATCGGTTTTGGTGCCTATGTCGAGGTTCCGCTGCTGGGGTGGTGCAAGGGCGCAGGCGTTCCGTATCTGCTGCACGAGCAGAACTCTGTTCCGGGCCTGGCCAACAAGATGATGAACTCCCACGCCGCCCGCGTGTGCATCTCGGTGCCGGCAGCGCGCTCGGTCTTTGAGCGCGAAGGTGACCCTGACCACGTGCTCATGACCGGCAACCCTGTACGTCGCTCGGTGATCGAGGGCGATCGCGCTCGCGGCCGCAAGGCACTTGGCGTTCCCGAGGACGCGACGCTGCTGCTCGTCTTTGGCGGTTCACTTGGCGCCCAGCACCTCAACGAGCGCGTGGTTTCGCTCAAAAACGAGCTGCTTTCGCGCAAGAACCTCTATGTGTTGCATTCGACGGGTGCCGACGGCTTTGAGGAGACCGAGCGCGCTTTGGCGCTGACGCCCGAGGAGGCGAAGCGTTACCGCGTCCTGCCTTACATCGACAACATGGGCGATATGCTGGCTGCTGCCGATTTGGTGCTCTCGCGTTCGGGCGCATCGAGCGTGGCCGAGATCGCTGCGCTCGCCGTGCCCTCGGTGCTCGTGCCGTATCCGCATGCGACGGCCGACCACCAAACCACCAATGCCCGTTATCTGGTCGACGCCGGGGCCGGCGTGCTCTGTGCCGATGCCGATATCGACGGTTCTGCCTTTGCCGATGAGCTGCTGCACCTGGTCGATGACGCGGCGGCACGCGACGCCATGCGTCAGGCGGCGCGTGGTCTGGCTCAGGATAGGGCCGCCGCTCTTCTGGCGGATGCGGTAGAGGGTTTGCGTTAGTTAGACGGGATATCGTCGGTCGCCCTCGCGCTGATGCGGTAGGTGCGGTACAGTTAACGGGTTACAGGCAGTGTTTACGCAAGGAGTACACGAGCACATGGCTGATTCCCAGACTGCAACCTCCGCGCCCGAGTTTAAGAGCGCCCACTTTATCGGTATCGGCGGCGCCGGCATGAGCGGCATCGCCCTCGTTCTGCACGAGCGCGGTTATGCCGTTACCGGCTCCGACCTTAAGACGTCACGTTATATCCGCCAGCTTACCCGCGCTGGTGTGAAGGTGCATGTGGGCCATGAGGCCGCCACGATCGACGAGGTCAAGCCCGACGTGGTTGTTGTGTCCACCGCTATTCCGGAGTCCAACCCTGAACTCGTGCGCGCTCGCGAGCTGGGTATTCCCGTGTGGCCCCGTGCCAAGATGCTCTCTGCTTTGGGCCACGGCTACACCACCGTCGCTGTTGCCGGCACGCATGGCAAGACCACCACGTCTTCGATGTGCGCCACCATGCTCGACCGCATGGGTCTGGATCCGAGCTTCTTGATCGGCGGCATCGTCGAGGGCTATGACACGAACGGCAAGAACGGCTCGGGCGACTACTTTGTCGCCGAGGCCGACGAGTCCGACAGCTCCTTCCTGTTCCTGAACCCCAACGTGGTCATTGTGACCAACGTCGAGGCCGACCACCTCGATCACTACTCGGGTATCGAGGAGATCGAGGCAACTTTCGCCAAATTCATGAGCCTGGTGGGCGAGGACGGCACCGTCATCGTCTGCGGCGAGGACCCGCATCTGGTCGAGCTCGCCAAGTCGACGGGCCGTCACGTGCTTTCCTACGGCTTTGCCGAGAGCAACGACATCGTCTGCGTGCACCCGGATGTCAAGGGCATCCAGAGTGACTTTATCGTTCGCTTTGAGGACGGCACTGAGCACGCTGTGGAGATCAAGAGCAACCCCGGTCGCCACAACATGCTCAACGCCACGGCGGTGCTCACCGTCGCCCATGTCCTGGGCCTTGACATCGACGCCGCCGCCAAGGCGCTCTCGAGCTTTGAGGGCGTCCGCCGTCGCTTTACCCACGTGGGCGATATCGATGGCATCACCGTGGTCGATGATTACGGCCATCACCCCACCGAGATCAAGGCGACGCTTGCTGCCGCTTCCTCGCTGGGCTACAAGCACGTCGGTGTCGTGTTCCAGCCGCACCGCTATTCGCGCCTGCAGGCCCTGTGCGACGACTTTGCCGATGCATTTGCCAATGCCGATAAACTGCTGCTGATTGATGTGTTCTCGGCTGGCGAGATGCCCATTCCGGGTGTCACCTCTAAGATGCTCGCCGATACCGTGCGCGCCAAGCATCCTGGCAAGGAGGTCGTGTACTGCTCCAGCCGTCTTGAGCTCAATCAGGAGCTCGAGCAGATGGTGGGCGAGGGCGACCTGCTGCTCACCATGGGTGCCGGCGACGTTACGACCGTCGGTCCCGAGTTCATTGAGTATCTGACTGCCAAGAAAGACGCTTAAGTCTAATGGGTCTGTTTAACGCCGTCATGGCGCTCTCGGGCATGATCGACACGGATGTGATCGAGGACGAGCGCCTTGCGCGTCATACGAGCTATCGTATCGGCGGCAAGGCCGACCTCTTTGTGACGTGCCATAGCTATCATGCCCTCCGCCGCGCCGTGGCGGTGCTCGATCGCGAGCAGGTGCCGTGGGTCATCATCGGCAAGGGCTCCAATCTGCTGGTTGCCGATGGCGGTTATCGCGGTGCCGTCATTTCGCTCGGACGTGAGTTTCAGCGCACGGTTGTTGCCGATGACGGTTGTACGCTGACGGTCGGTGCGGGCGTGATGTTTGCGCGCCTGGTCAACGATGCCCTGTCGCGTAGCCTCTCGGGCCTTGAGTTTGCCGTTGGCATTCCTGGTTCGGTCGGCGGTGCGATATCCATGAATGCCGGCACACGGACCGAGTGGATTGGCTCGCTGGTTGAGGATGTCGTAACGTTTGACCCGGCATCCGGTATCAAGCATTATGCGGGGTCCGAGATCACTTGGGACTACCGCGAATGTAGCCTTCCCCGCAATGAGATCATCCTCGAGTGCGTGTTCAAGCTTAAACCGGCGCCCAAGGCCGACATTCGCGAGCGCATGGAGCGGTACCTTACAAGGCGCAAGCGTACGCAGCCCATGGGTCGCGCATCCTGCGGGTCTGTCTTTCGCAACCCGCCCGATGCGAGTGTGGGCAAGCTTATCGAGGATTGTGGATTAAAGGGTTTTTCGATTGGCGGCGCGGAAGTTTCGCCCGTTCACGCTAATTTTATCGTTAATAACGGAACTGCCTCGGCCGATGACGTTGCCGCGGTTATTAGACATGTGCACGGAAAGGTGAGGGAGGCGTATGGCATCGAGCTCAGACCGGAAGTTAAATTCCTCGGCTTCTAGAGCATCGAAACCCACCTTCCGCCGCGCCGGAGGGCGTTCCGGCGCGCCTGCCAAACCTCAACGCAATACCGTCGCGCACTCTAAGTCTGTCGGGCATGCTCGACAGACCAGTCGTCCGGTCGTCGGCTCGCAGCTCGGTAATCGTCCGGCCGCAAAAAAGTCCTCGCGTCCCTCGACGACGTCAAAGCCTGTTATGGGCGCCAAGCCTGCCCGTCCCATGGCAGCTCCCAAGCCCTCGACGGGAACTAAAGCGGCACGTCCAGGTCGCACGCTGGGCGCATCGAAACCGCGCTCGCTGACATCGGTGCCGGCTACCGCCAAGAAGCCTTCGAGTAAAAAAGGTTTCAACCCGTTATCTTCACTTGGAGCGATGGCAAATAAAACATCAGACGCCGCTTCTGTCGTTACAGGCAAAGGCAAAATCGTGGGCGGCGTTCTGGCCGTCTTGGCCGTGCTCGTCGTCGTTGCCACCGTGGTGATCAACTCTGGACTGTTTACTGCCACTGATATTCAGATTCAAGGCAGCGAGCATGTGACGAAGCACGATGCTATCCAGCTGATCGACTTGCCCGAGGGAACGTCGCTTTTTAACGTCGATCCCGACCAGATTACCGAGGATCTCAAGCAGAACCCGTGGGTTTCGGGCGTGGATGTCCAGCGCCAGTTTCCCCATACGCTTATCATCACGCCGACGGAGCGTAAAGTTATCGCCATTGCGTATATCAGCTCCGATGACCTTGCCTGGGCTATCGGAGACGATGACACCTGGATCGCCCCGCTGTCGACGTCGGTCGAAGTGGACGACCAGGGCAACGTCATCACGACAGGGCAGGGCTCAAATACCTTGACCGGAATCGATGCCGCGCTGGCGCTCGCCAAGCATTATGGCGCGGTGTTGTTGACTGATGTCTCGGCGGATGTCGCTCCGGTTTCCGGCCAGGCGGTGAACTCCAAGGCCGTTAAGGCCGGCCTGGATTATGTGCGTGGTTTTTCGAGCGAGTTCTTGGGACAAGTCAAGGATATCTCCACGCCTTCGGTCGAAGCCATCTCGGCAAACCTCAATAACGGCATTGAGGTGTCGCTGGGCGATTCGGACGATATCGCCAAGAAGGAACGCGTAGTCACCAAGTTGCTTTCGCAGGTAGAGGGCGTAACGTATATCAATGTGCGCTCTCCAGGCAACTACACATTTAGGAATGCTCCGACCTCGTAGCGCTGGTTGATGCTTTGTTGAGGGGCCATACCACGCCGTTTATCTGGTTTGTTTGGTTTTCACGGTCAATTATTTGACTGATACGTTCATAATGTGCAAACATAATACGGTTTACCTTTGCATTTACTTTCAACCTGAAGGTTAATGTGCGCAGGGGTCGACCCATGCTATGGCTATAACCTTTGTTCGGAGGACCGACATGCACGAGACAGAGATCAACAACTACCTTGCCGTCATTAAGGTGGTCGGCGTCGGCGGCGGCGGTACCAACGCGGTCAATCGAATGATCGAAGAGGGCATCCGCGGCGTCGAGTTTGTTGCCATCAACACCGACGCCCAGGCACTCGCGATCTCTGATGCCGATATCAAGGTGCACATCGGCACCGACCTTACCCGCGGCTTGGGCGCCGGCGCCAACCCCGAGGTTGGCCGCAAGGCTGCCGATGAGTCCCGCGACGACATTGCCGAGGCGCTTGCTGGCGCCGACATGGTGTTTATCACCTGCGGTGAGGGCGGTGGCACCGGTACCGGCGCTGCTCCCATCGTTGCCGATATCGCGATGAACGAGGTCGGCGCACTGACCGTCGCCGTCGTGACCAAGCCCTTCACCTTCGAGGGCCGCAAGCGCAAGAAGAGCGCCGAGGAGGGCATCAAGACCCTCTCCGATTGCGTCGACACCATGATCGTCATCCCTAACGATAAGCTGCTCGACATCGCCGAGAAGAAGACCACCATGCTCGAGGCCTTCGCGATTGCCGATGGCGTCCTTTCCCAGGGCACCCAGGGCATCACCGACCTCATCACCGTCCCCGGTATCATCAACCTGGACTTCGCCGATGTTAAGACCATCATGAAGCAGGCCGGTACCGCCATGATGGGTATCGGTACCTCTTCTGGGGATACTCGTGCCGTCGACGCTGCCCAGCAGGCCATCTCCAGCCCGCTGCTCGAGAGCTCCATCGATGGTGCCACGCGCGTGCTGCTCTCCATCGCCGGTTCCAAGGACCTGGGCATCCAGGAGATCAGCGACGCCGCCGACGTTGTCGCCAACGCCGTCGACCCCGAGGCCAACATCATCTTCGGTACCGTTGTCGACGAGTCCCTGGGCGATCAGGTGCGTATCACCGTCATCGCTACGGGCTTCTCCGACTCCAACGTCAACCGTCAGGATGAACTCTTTGCTGCTCAGCAGTCTCAGAGCAAGGCCGCTGCCTCCGCTGAGCCGCAGCGCACCGCTCCGGCTGCCAGCCCGGCTCAGGCCGCTCCGACCCGCAACGTCGGTGGTACCGAGCTGCCCAACTTTGGCAACGATCAGTTCGAGCTTCCTGACTTCCTGAAGCGCGGTAGCTTCTAGTTCGTTTTTCTCGACGACCTGCACGGGGTGTGTCCATTTGGATGCACCCCGTTTTGTTTCTCGTTTGTAAACGAAAGCCTCCAATCTCCTTACGTTCCCTTTACGTTTGGTCCCTACCGCTGCGGGTATCCTTTTAGGGAAGTATGACAGCCGTATAAACGCTGGCTGTAGCGGCGATGCCGCGGTACTTGTGTTATTAGGAGGCTTTAGTATGGCAGCACGTGCGGACAACGTTTCGCGTGTCGACCATGATGGAGTTACGTTGGTGGAGGGCGCGACATCCGATGTTCGCTTTGCCTTTACCGAGCGCACCGGTGGCGTTTCTGAAAATGCGTACTCCTCGCTCAACCTGGGCTCGCATGTAGGCGATGACCCCTTTGCTGTTCAAGAAAATCGTCGTCGAGCGCTCGAAGCGATGGGCGCCACTGAGTGCGAGCATAATCTGCTCGTGCCCAATCAGGTACATGGTGACCATATCGTTACGGTGACTTCGAACGGCGCCGACGATCTTGAGGCTGTTCGCGAGCAGATTGCCGAGGGCTGCGATGCCATCGTCTGTACGGCCCATGACGTGCCCGTGCTGCTCTGCTTTGCCGACTGCGTTCCCGTGGTGCTGGTGGCCCCTGGCGGATTTGCCGTGGTGCACTCCGGTTGGAAGGGCACGATTGCACGTATTTCTGCCAAGGCGTGCCAGGCGCTTTGCGATGCTGCCGGCTGCGATGCGAGCGACGTTTCCGCCTATATCGGCCCCCATATCTTGGCTGACGAATATGAGGTATCCCAGGAACTCATGGATCGCTTTGCCGTCGAGTTCTCTTGCATCGATGCGAGTGCCTCTCGCATGCTCGATCTTTCCGCTGCCATTTGTGAGGCGCTGGTAGATGCCGGTGTGGACGCGGATAATATCGTGGATACCCAGCTTTCGACTGTGCGTCAGAACGACCGCTTTTATTCCTACCGTAACGAGGACGGCACCTGTGGGCGCCATGCCGCGATCGGCGTGATGCTATGAGAAAGATCGTATCGGTCCTGAGCGCCGCTGTGCTTACGCTTACGCTGTGCGCCTGTTCTTCGGGATCTTCTACCTCTTCCATTACCGTGGCCGGCTCCACGACCTGCCTTCCTATCGCCGAAATTGCGGCAGAGGGCTTTAAGGAGGAGACCGGCATCGACGTGCTCGTTTCCGGTTTGGGCTCTTCCGCTGGCATCGAAGCCGTCAGCGCTGGCACGGCCGATATCGCCAGCTCCTCCCGTGGACTCAATGCCGACGAACAGGATCTGGGCCTGACTCCCATCGTCATTGCCCACGACGGTATCGCGGTTATCGTGAACGAAGACAACCCCGTCGATAACCTCTCGACCGAGCAGCTCCGCGATATCTATGCTGGCAAGATCACCAACTGGAAAGAAGTCGGTGGCGAGGACCTGAGGATTCAGGTTATCAACCGAGATGAGGCGTCTGGCACGCGTGAAGCCTTCCGCACCATCGTGATGGACGGCACCCCGTTCGATCGCCGCTCCGCCGTTCTTTCGGGCACGGGCCAGGTGCGCGACGTGGTATCTCGTTCGCGCGGGGCTATCGGCTACATTTCGCTGGGCTTCGTCGATAGCCTCAACGCCAAGACCTCGGTCAAGGCCGTCTCGGTCAATCATGTTGAGGCGTCCGAGAAGACGGTCGCGAGTGGCGGCTATCCCATCTCGCGCGACCTTTACTTCTTTGTGAAGGGTGCGCCTTCGCAGCGGGCGCAGGATTACATCGACTACGTGACGTCCGAAAAGATGGACAAGCAGATTCGCGAGGCGGGCTTTATTCCCGTCACCAACGACGAGAAGGGGAGTGAGTAGCATGGAAGCACAGGAAAACTCCCAGACTGAGCAGAATGCTCAGGCGCCCAAGAAGCGCGAGCTGGCGCTCGTATCGCGCAGCACCTATATCAAGGAGAAGGCGCTGCAGTGGATTTTCTTTGCCTGCGCGTTCTTGGCGGTTGTTACCGTCATCCTGATTTTTGTCTTTACCACGTACTCGGCGCTGCCCGTCTTTACCGACATCGGTCTGGCGGACTTCTTTAGCTTTACGTGGGCGCCCTCTGAGGGCCACTACGGCATCGTGTCGCTGCTTGCCGGCTCGGGTCTGGTGACCGTCGGTGCGCTCGCCATGGGTGTGCCCCTAGGCGTGGGCACGGCCGTGTATCTGGTCGAGATCGCCAGCAAGCGCGTGCGCAAGCTCATCAGCCCTGCCGTTGACCTGTTGGCCGGCATCCCTTCTATCATCTATGGCTTCTTTGGCATGATCATCATCCGTCCGTTTATCGCGCAACTGACCGGTGGTCTTGGTTTTGGTGCGCTGACGGCGTGGTTCGTGCTTGCCATCATGATCGTCCCTACCATCACCACGCTCACCATCGATGCCCTCAATTCCATTCCCATGGGTATTCGCGAGGCATCGTATGCCATGGGTGCTACTAAGTGGCAGACCATCTATAAGGTCGTGCTACCTGCCGCCAAGCTGGGTATCGTGGATGCCATCGTGCTGGGTATGGGCCGTGCCATCGGCGAGACCATGGCCGTGCTCATGGTCGTGGGTAACGCCCCGGTTATTCCCGACAGCATTGCGAGCCCCATCTCGACGCTCACGAGCCAGATCGCGCTCGACATGAGCTATTCCTCGGGTCTGCACCGCTCGGCGCTGTTCGGCATGGGCGTGGTCCTGTTTATCATCTCCGCCACGCTGGTGGGCATCGTCCGTCTGATTTCCAAGAAGAAGAGGGGGTAGGCTATGTCCGATTTCGTTGACACGACGGTCGATACGACCTCGTCGCGCGAGCGCATCAAGCGTGCCCTTTCCCATGGCAAGAAGGGCCGCATCAACAAGGACCTGTCCAACAAGATCATGCTTGGCGTGTTCCGTGCCGCGGCATACATCACCACGCTGGTGCTTGTCGCTATCATCGCCTATGTGGTCATTAACGGCCTGCCGCATATCTCGCTCGACTTTATCTTCGGTTGGCCCCAGGGCGTCAACGCCGAGGGCGGAATTTGGCCCACGATCGTCTCGACCGTCTATGTGACGGCGCTCGCCATGCTTATCTGCACGCCGATTGCTGTGCTGGCAGCCGTCTATCTGGCCGAGTACGCCAAGCAGGGCAAGGTCGTCGAGCTCATTCGCTACGCTGCTGACGCTTTGGCCTCGGTGCCCTCCATCGTTATGGGCCTGTTTGGCTACGCCTTGTTTGTCGAGGCCATGGGCCTGGGCCTTTCGATGGTCTCGGCCGCTCTGGCGCTCGCGCTCTTGATGCTTCCCATCGTCATGCGTACCACCGAAGAGGCCATTCGCGCCGTCCCGCGCTATATCCGTTGGGGCGCGTACGGCCTGGGCGCCACCAAGTGGCAGGTTGTCTCCAAGATTGTGCTTCCTTCTGCCTTTGGCCGTATTGCCACGGGCATCGTCCTCGCCATCGGTCGCGCCATTGGCGAGACCGCGGTGGTGCTCTACACCATGGGCCAAGCCATCAATCTACCTATTTCGCCGCTCGATTCCGGCCGCCCCATGACGGTTCACCTGTACCTGCTTGCCAACGACGGCATCAACATGAACGCAGCCTACGGCACCGCGCTCTTGCTGATGGTGATCATTCTTGCCTTCAACCTGTTTGCGCGCTTCCTGTCGCGCAAGCGTCGCTAGTTAAGGAGTCCCATGTCCGTTTATCAGTCCGCTCCCACGCTGGAGCAAGCGGCCATTACGGCCAAGGATTTCAACTTTTGGTACGGTGACTTTCATGCGCTGACGGGGCTCGACCTCAACATCGCCAAAAACGCCATCACCGCCTTCATTGGCCCTTCGGGCTGCGGCAAGTCGACGTTTTTGCGCTGCATCAACCGCATGAATGATCTGATCGAGGGTACGCGCGTCGAGGGCACCATGACGCTCGACGGCAATGATATCTATGCCGAGGGCGTCGACCCGGTCGACCTCCGTCGTCGCGTGGGCATGATCTTTCAGCAGCCCAACCCGTTTCCCAAATCCATCTACGAGAATGTCGCCTTTGGCCCTCGTCTACAGGGCGTGACTAGCAAAAGCGACCTCGATGACATCGTGGAAGAATCGCTCAAGCGCGCCAACCTCTGGAAAGAGGTATCCAATCAGCTCAACAAGGATGGTTTGGCGCTCTCGGGCGGTCAGCAGCAGCGTCTGTGCATCGCGCGCGTGCTTGCGGTGCAACCCGATGTCCTTCTGATGGACGAGCCCTGCTCCGCCATCGACCCCACGTCCGTCTCTAAGGTCGAGGATCTGATGGCCGAGCTGGCGCCCGAGATGACGATCATCATCGTCACGCATTCAATGCAGCAGGCAGCTCGTATCAGCGACTACACCGCATTCTTCTTGCAGGAAGTTGCCGGCGAGCCCGCCACGCTCATCGAGTATGGTCAAACCGACGCGATCTTCACCAGCCCGGTGGACTCGCGGACGGAAGACTATATCACCGGCCGCTTTGGCTGATCGGTGCGACTAGTCCCAAGCCGTCGGACCTGGTCCGGTGCGTATTCACTGTGCGGGCTGCATGACCGCACCCAACTGATTGGAGTGAACCATGCGCAAACTGTTTTCCCGTCAGCTCGTCGAGGCCCGTCACGAGATGCTGAGCATCTATGAGGCCGTCGATCTGGCTCTCCACGATGCCGTGAAGGCCTATGTGACCGACGACCGCAAGCTCGCCACCAAGACCAAGAAACGCACGCTTTCGATTGACGCGCGCTGCGCCAACCTGGAGGCCGTCTGCTACAACCTGATCGCCACGCAGTCACCGGTCGCCTCCGACTTCCGCCTGCTTCAGACGATCATCTACGTCGACTTTAACCTGCAGCGCATGACCGATAAGGTCCGTCAGATCTGCCGTGCCACGCGTCATATGATCAAGGCCGACATCTCGCTGCCCCAGGAGCTCGTCGGTACGGTTGAGGCCGAGGCCGAAGCTGTTTACCAGGTGCTGGGCTCTTCGCTTTCTGCGCTCGTCACCAATGACATGTCCATCATCTGCAACTTGGCCGTCGAGGACGAGCCGGTGCACGCCGCCTACGAGAAGTTCTTCCGCACCTTTAACCGTATGGATACGGGCGACTTTATGGACGACGACAGCAACTATGACGACCTGCGCCGCGCTATCATGGTTTCGCGCTACCTCGATCGCATCGCTTCGATTTCCATCGATGCCGCTTGCCGTCTGACCTTCCTGTTGACTGGTCAGCGTATGAACGCCGGCGATATCGCCCGTGTGGACGAGGATGAGCTCGAGAGCATGCGCGTGCCTTCGGGCGAGGGTGTTATCATGAGGCCCGCCGTCGACGCTCGCTACGTTGCCAAGGTGCCCGCTAACGAGGTCAGCGAGGGTCTTCGCTACCTGCTCGATCATCTTGAGGACGAGGACGATGGCGAGGACGACGAGGAGTAAGTGACCCCGTTCGTCGAAAGATTGTAAATACCTAAGTGAGCGCGGCCTTGCACATGCGGGGCCGCGCTCTTGCGTTAGCATGGGACTACTTGTTTGGCTGTCAGCGGAGGCGATTAGCAATGGATAACTATTTGGACTTGATGCGCGCTCGCCGCGAGCAGATTCTGGAACGTTTTTATGCGGCGCTCGATCGCGCGGGCCGCCCCCACGACGCCGCGCGCCTCATTGCCGTGTCCAAGACCGTTGGTGTCGATGAGACCGTTGCCGCCATCCAGACGGGGTATCGCAATTTTGCCGAGAACCGCCCGCAGGAGCTGGTTCGCAAGCTCACGGGTCTGGCGGAGCATCCGGAGCTGCCCGAGGTGCGCTTCGATATGATCGGCAACCTGCAGACCAATAAGATCAATGCGGTGCTGGGCTCAGCCGAGCTGATTCACTCGGTGGGTTCGCTGCATCTGGCGCAGGCGATCTCGAGCCGTGCTGTCCGCAAGATTGAGGCAGGCGAGCTCGCCGGCCCCCAGTGTGTGCTCATCGAGGTCAATGTGAGTGGTGAGGAGTCGAAGGGAGGCTTTTCGCCCGATGAGATTCGCGCCGCCGCGGGTGAGCTTGCGGAACTTGAGGGAATTTGCGTACAGGGGCTTATGACTATGGCGCCCCGGGGGAATAAGGATGTGGCACGCCGCACCTTTGCGGGGCTTCGTGAGCTGAGGGATGAGCTGGAGGCGGCGCATCCCGATTTGAACCTGCCTGAGCTTTCCTGCGGCATGAGCGAGGACTTTGAGCCTGCCCTTGAGGAGGGCTCTACGCTCGTTCGCCTGGGCAGGGTAGTATTTAGCCCGGAGTTTGCAGTAAAATAAGGCTCTGAAGTGCGCACTGATTATCGGGGTGCCTGCACTAAACCGCGAGAGGACACAACCATGGGCTTCCTTGACGAGATTAAAAATAAGATGCACCTGGGCGGCCAGCAGGGTTACGACCAGGGTTATGGCCAGGACGACGACTACGGCTACGATGACGGCTATGACGATAGTTATCAGGGCAACGGCTACAGCGGTGCTTCGGGCGAGGGCTTCTACACCCAAGACGAGCCGAGCAACGGCCTGCTTGGCCAGACGCGCCGCGGTGAAGCTGAGTCGGTTGCCGTGTATACGCGCTCCGGTCAGCTTGTCGGCGATGACTCCCGTCATGCCACGACGTATAACCCGCCTTCGCGCTCGCAGGACAGCGTTGCGAGCGGTTATCGTCCTGGTGCCTATGACACGCCGTCGAGCTACGCCGAGAACACCCGCGCCCGTGCCGCCGCTGCGCCCGCGCCTGCACCGAGCGATGCCTCGGCCTATGCGAGCAATATCATCAACGCCACGCCGCAGCTGCCGGCCTATGTCCTGCGCCCCGAGAGCTATGACGACGTGGAGACCGTAGTGCGCCGCGTTCGCACCAAGCAGCCTGTCGCACTGATTTTTGTGGGCGTACGCACCGAAGTTGCTAAGCGCGTCTTGGACTTCTCTTACGGCTTTGCCTGCGGTCTGGGTGCCACGGTCAAGGAGGTGGGCGACCGTGTGTTCATGGTGCTGCCCGCCGGCTGCGAGGTCAAAGATTCCGATCTCAAGAAGCTTCGTGCCGACGGCTACCTTAAGTAAAGACAAGACGAGGAGATTCCCATCAACATCTACACTATCGTCCAGCTGGTCAACACGCTGTTCAACTTCTATTCCACGCTCATTGTCGTCTACTGCTTTATGACGTGGATTCCCATGAAGCAGGGTGGTTTGCTTCAGGATATTGCTGCGGTGCTCGATAGCGTGTGCGGTCCGTGGCTCAACCTGTTCCGTCGTTTCATCCCGCCGATGGGCGGTATCGATTTTTCGCCGGTCGTTGCGATTATTGCGTTGCAGTTGGTGCAGAGGCTGGTTCTGCAGCTTCTTATAGGTATACTCGTATAGAACTGACTTAGTAACTTACGTCGGGCGTATAGCGCCGAGGCGATGAAAAAGGAGACTTGTTATGGCTATTACCCCTGCAGACATCCAGGCTCAGACTTTCTCTGAGGCCAAGCGTGGCTACGATCCCGCCGAGGTCGACGTCTTCTTGGAGACGCTGTCCTCCGAGGTTGACGCTATGCTCGCTAAGATCGTCGACCTTAAGGGTCGCCTGACTGCTACCGAGCAGCAGCTTGCCGATGCGCAGGCTCAGCTTGCCCAGGCTCAGGATGCCACCGCCCAAGCCGTTCCTGCCGCCCCCGTGGCTGCTCCCGCCCCTGACTTCTCCGCTCAGGAGCGCCAGATTTCCGCTGCCCTGATCGCTGCCCAGCAGACCGCTGAGACCATCGTCAACGATGCCAACGAGAACGCTGAGCGTATCCGCAACGAGGCTGACGCTAAGGCCCGCGAGGTTATCCGCCAGGCTCTGACCGAGAAGCAGGCCGAGCTCGAGGAAATCGATCGTCTCAAGGCTTCCCGCGAGGAGTTCAAGGCCGAGTACCTCAAGCTCATCCAGCACTTCATGGACGATGCCCAGAACTCCTTCCCGGCCGACCTCATGGCCTCCACGCCGGTCGGTTCTGCCGCTTCTCCTGCGGTGACTGTTCCCGCCGAGCCGCTGCCCGTCGCTGACCCGGTTGTCCCCGTGGCCGATCCCTTCGCCCCGATCGACAACTTTGCTGCCGACGACCTGGACTAGCATCAGAGCTACAATCTAGTGTCCTTAAGAGGAGCTCGCACCTGCGGGCTCCTTTTTTGTGGCTGTATACGGGTTGGGAAACAAAACGCCGAGCTCTGCATGCGATAGGACAGAACTCGGCGAAGGGCGCGTGGTAAAAGGTAGATTTTAAGGTATGTCTAAAACTACTTGAGGAGGAAGTTGGAGAGGGGAATAGTGCGGGCCTCGCGATGCTCGGGATCGGCGATGTGGTCGGCGGGATAGCCACAGACGAGCATGTGATAGGGATAGACGCACTTGGGCAGATTGAACTGCTCCTGTGCCACCTCAGGCTTAAAATGGCATACCCAGCACGTTCCCAGGCCCTGCTCGGTGGCCTCCATCATCATCTGGTCGCACACGATGGACGTATCGATTTCACTGGAATTCATCTGGTCATACGGGCGCACCCAAGCATCATCGGTAACGCTGCAAATAAGGAAGACAAGCGGAGCTCCAAAGATAGACCCATCACGAGCAAACCGAGGCTGACAAGCAGCAGCCTTCTCCAACAGCTCAGGCGTATCCAGCACCATCACACGGGCTGGATGATTATTACAAGCAGAAGGAGCAATACGCCCAGCCTCAACAATGGCATCCACCACAGCCTGCTCAACAGAACGGTCCTCAAACTCGCGACAAGAATACCGACCACGAGCCAGATCCAAATAAGACATACAAGCCCTCCTAAAATTAAAAATCAAACAAACCAAAAGTAACCCAAAGAGTACCCAAAGCAGCAATCAGCCAAACGCTCATCAAGGGCCAAAGTGTCCGAACGGATACCAAAGGTCCCTTCAGCCAAACCCCCATCGCGCTAAATCTATCAGCCAAAGTTCCCAATGGTGGTGCATAAGGGAGCGGGCCCGGCCACTAATAACCTTTTGAACGACTCTGCTTGCAGCCGGAGTGAAAAAGGTTATTAGTGGCCGGGCCCGCGACCGGTGGGACATGTACCCCCAATTAACTGTTCTTCATGACAATCGAATCCACGACATCGGCCACATTCTCGCAGCAGTCGGCGCAGTACTCCAGGAAGGCGTACACGTCACGCCAAGCGATGACCTCGAGCGGGTCCTTGCCGTTAACGTGCAGGTTACGCATGGCGTTGATATAGAGCTCGTCGGCCTCGGACTCGATGGTGTTGATCTGGATGACGAGCTCGCGCAGCGTCTTGGACTTGCGGTAGTTAGGCAGCTCGACCATCAGGTCCTTCATGGCGCGGCAGGCGTCGGTCACCTTGTGGGCGATGACGATGGCGTCGGGATGGATGCTCTGGATGTTGGTGAAGTAGACGCGCTGCACGACGCCCTCGATACGGTCGAGCACGGTGTCGAGCGAGCAGCTCATCAGGTCCAGGTCCTCGCGCTCAAGCGGGGTGATAAAGGCGGTGAGCAAGGCGTCTTCGAGCTCGTGGTGCTTCTTGTCGGCCGCATGCTCGATCGCGTGCATCTTGTCGAGCATATCGTGAATCTTTGCAGGATCGAAGTTCTCGAAAATCTTGGTGAGCAGCTCGGCGGCCTGGACGGCAAGGTCGGCGCAGGCGACGTAGTTGTCAAAGTAGAACGAATCGGGTTTCTTTGCCATGAGTGGGTCCTTTCGAGGCGAAGACGGGTGGGCGAGGTGTTACGGTCCGGATGGACGTTCGGTTTGACTAGATGAACATCATGAACAGCTTGGCCATGACAAAGCTGATGAGTCCGCAGGCGGGGAAGGTGAAGAACCAGGTGAACATCATGTCCTTGACGACGCCGAAGTTGATGGCCGAGAGGCGTTTGACGGCACCGACGCCCATGATGGCGCAGGTCTTGATGTGCGTGGAGGACACGGGGATGCCGGTAAGGGTGGCAAGCAGCAGGTTCGCGGCGCCCGCCAGGTCGGCGGAGAAGCCCTGATACTTTTCGAGCTTGACCATGCTCTGGCCAACGGACTTGATGATGCGCTCGCCGCCCACGCTGGTGCCGATGCCCATGGTGGCCGAGCATAGCAGCATAATCCAGATGGGGATGCCGGCATCGCCGACGCTCGTCTGGCCGCTGGCAAAGGCCACGCCTAAAAAGAGCACGCCGATGAACTTCTGTCCATCCTGCGCGCCGTGCATAAAGCTCATGGCCGCAGCGCTCGCGATCTGAGCGTATTTAAAGAAGACATTGGCACGTCGCCTGTTGGCGGCGGCGAAAAGAATCGAGACGAGCTTGCACAGGACCCAGCCCATGACAAAGCCCAGACCGATGGAGAGCGCCAGGCCGTAGATGACCTTCATCCACTCGTGGACGTTGACGCTGCTCGCACCGCCGAGGGCGATGGCGGCACCGGTCAGGCCGGCGATAAGGCTGTGGCTTTGCGAGGTGGGGATGCCAAAACGCGACGCTGTGGCGCCGTAGACGACGATGGAGAACAGCGCCGCGCACAGACAGGCGAGCGCCATGGTGCTGTTTCCGCCAAAGTCGACAATATGGGAGATGGTGTTGGCGACGCTCGCGTTAAAGTGCGTCATGATGAGCACGCCAAGGAAGTTGAATGCGGCACTCATGAGAATAGCGGCGCGGGCGGGCATGCAACGCGTAGTGACGCAGGTCGCGATGGCGTTGGGTGCGTCGGTCCATCCATTGACGAAGATGGCGCCGAGCGCGAGGATCACGGTGACGGCAAGGACTGGGTTCGACACAAGTTGGCCGAGGAAGGTTGAGAACGTTACGTCCATATATGGGCTTTCTCGAAGTTTGCAGGCACGTTACAGAAACATGATAAATCGTATCACCTCCTGCGGGTTTCTTTACCGAGTTCTGATGGGAGCAGTGAATTTTTTGGCGCTAAAAATGAATATTAGCCCTGTTGACCGTGGGTGTTCTTTTTGCTAACACACCATGAGGACACGTGCGCGCGTCCCAACACCCCAAAACCACAACCTGTTCGCTTTACAACATGCAAACATGCGTTCGATAATAGGAGGCATGGAATATCGACAGACAGATGGCAAAACTCGGCGCGTGCACAAGCAGTATGTGGACGTCGTGGCTCGCATCCTCGCGGGCGGACAGGTCGTGCCGGTCACCGTCTGCTGGGTCGACGGTCGTTGCTTTACGATTGACGAGATTGTCTCGACCACTGGGTTTGGCCTGACGGTTCACGGCATTCGTACGGCAACCTATAAGGTGCGTTTTGGCGGGCACGCGACCGAGTTGTATCTGGAGGACCAGACGCGCGAGCGGGCGGACGGCTCGCAGGCACACGTGATGCGTTGGTGGGTTTGGGCGTTTGATCGTACGCTTGAGGGCGAGCGCCGTAGGTAAGGACGCACGGCGTTCGGGTACAATGGCAGGAATCTTGTCACCTGCTGCGCTGTCGTGGCGCTTTTTGAAAGGACGAAGCATGAACGATATTCAGGGCTATCAGAACGGCCCCGTCGAGACCGGCGCAAGTCGCGCCAAGGAGATGTCGCCGCGCGCGTACAATCTCGCCATATCTGCCCTGATCTTCTTGGGCTTTTGCGCCATGGGTGCCGGCGCCTACTTTACGAGCACCATGTCGTTTGCGCGCATGATGATGAGCGGCGCCGCCCTGCCACTGGTCTTTGGCTCGTTTATTTTAACCATCGTCGGCATGGTCATGATGTCGGCTGCTGCGGGCAAGCAGTCCGTGGGTCTGTCCCTTGTGGGCTACGTAATCTTTGCGAGTACCTTCGGCCTGACCGCGTCGTTTGGCCTTGCCAACTACGACCTGCCCACCATCAACACTGCCTTTATCGCCACGGCCGCCATCACCTTTGTCTTTGGCGCCTTGGGCGTGACGTTCCCCAAGTTTTTCCAGCGCGTATATGGCATCGGCTTTGGCATTCTGCTCGCCACTATTCTGGTTGAGATCGTGCTGATGTTCATGGGCGTCTCGCAGACCATCACCGACCTGATCGTGATCGTGGTGTTCGCCGGCTTTATTGGCTACGACACCTATGTTGCCACGACGGTGCCGCCCACGCTGCCCAATGCGGTGCTCATGGCGTCCAATCTGTTCGTGGACATTATCAACGTGTTCCTGCGCATCCTGAACATCCTCGGTCGTCGCGACTAGCGCGGGGGATTGCAGCGTTTCTTGTCGGACGCGGTAAAACGATGTGAAAGGCGGTCTTTCGGGGCCGTCTTTTTTGTACGCGGCGGGGTATCATGGATGGGAAAAGCCGATAGCGGCAGCGACAGGAAAGGTGGCCACGTATGGCAGACGTCGACAACAGGAACCGTAACCGCAGGTCCAACCGAGCGGGTCAGCCCAATCCCAAGCGCGAGGCCCGTGCCAAGGCCGCCGAGCGTCACGTGGCAACTGTGTCCGAAGCGTGCGCCAAGGATATCGAGCGTTCGCTTGCCGGTGTTCGCGAGTTTGACGGTATGCCTGCCGGCTTTGTCGCGGCGATAAAGGCCAAGGTTCAGAGTGCTGTGGCCGCCGAAGAGCAGGTCGCCGAGGACGTCGAGAACGCGGAGACTGCCGAGGTCGAGGCGGCGCCCGAGACCGAGGCGGCGCCCGAGCCCGTCGAGGAGCCTGCCGAGGAAATCGCCGAAGCTGAGTCCGCGCCTGCTGAGGAGCCCGCTCCGGTCCTGCCCGAGGTCACTGTGCTTGATGCCTCCGCCACGCAGGCAATCCTCGATAACGGTCGCGGCTATGCGCAGTTCTGCGACATGGCCGTGCTCGCCTTTGCCTCGTTTACCAATCCGGGCGGTGGATATATTCAGGGTTATCTGGGCCAGGAGGCCACGCTGTGCGCCGATTCGTATCTGTACAACGTTCTCGATAAGCAGCGTAAGTGGTACGGCGAGAACCGTCGCCGCAACATCAACTGCGAGCTCTATCGTAACCGCGCCCTGGTGGTGCCTGCGGTGCGCTTCGACCGCAACCACGTGCATGCATACGCCGACGTGATCGTGGCCGCCGCGCCCAACGTTAGGCGCGCCCGCCAGGAGTATCGCGTGAGCGACGATGCTCTGCTGGATGCCCTGCGCGACCGCATTCGCTTTGTCCTTGCCATCTGCGATGAGCTTGGTCGCGAGAAGCTCGTGCTGGGCGCTTGGGGCTGCGACAACAACGGCTTTGATGCCGAGGCCGTGGCCGAGCTCTTCCGCAAGGAGCTCGCGTCGGGCGACTTCAAGGTCAAGCAGGTCTTCTTTGCCGTGCCCTCTACGCGCTGGGACGAGGACTTCGCCAAGTTCGAGCACGTGCTGGCAAACTTCCCCGAGCGCAACGAGGAGTCCTATGCTCAGGTTGCCGCCCGCACCGCAGCCGCCCGTGCCGCCGAGCAGGCTCAGGCCGCTGCCGAGGATGACGAGGATGACGACGACTGGCGCAAGTACCTGTAAACGGTGCGCGTGATGCGATATACCGAGCCGACGGGGGCTGCTCCCGTCGGCTTTTTATTGAGTGGGGAGCTTACGATGAAAAACGTTCTATGCTTTGGTGACAGCAACACCTATGGTTACGATCCGGCGGGCATGCGCGACGGTACCGCGGTGCGCTATGCGCAGGATGTGCGCTGGTGTGGCGTGGTCCAACGTGACTTAGGCGAGGGCTGGCATGTAATTGAAGAAGGCCTCAACGGCCGCACGACGGTACGCGACGACATGTGCCATCTGGACACTAACCTCAACGGCATTCGCGCGCTTCCGATGCTGCTCGAGGCTCATAAGCCGCTGGACGCCATTGTGATCATGCTGGGCACCAACGACTGTAAGACGGTCTTTAACGTGACAGCTTCCGATATCGCCCGTGGCGCCATGGAGCTGATTCGCGCCGTCCGCGCGTTTCCGTGGACCGACGCTGCGCCTTGCCCGCGCATCCTGTTGATGGCTCCTATCAAGATCAAGCCGCAGATCGCCGATGTATATATGACCGATTTTGACGAGCGTTCCGTCGAGGCATCTGAACATTTTGGCGAGTACTATGCGCACGTGGCCGAGCAGTTTGGCTGCGACTTTTTGAATGCCGCCGAGTTTGCCGAGCCGGGCGATATCGACTATCTGCATATGATGCCCGAAAGCCACGAGAGCTTGGGACATGCCGTGGCAGCCAAGCTCCAAGAGATGCTCGGTGAGTAGCGCGACCCCAAGCCACCGCAAAGGGGACAGGCACCTTTGTGGTGGTTTTGCCCGGGTAAACGAACGGATTGGCTGCCATATGGGCATGGACGAGCTCATCGACCTCTTTGCCGAGGGCGATGAGCTCGTCTCCAATACCGCTTTTGAGGATTTGGATCTTGCCTGCGACGTGGCGAACGGCGCGACCTTCGATGGCGTCGTGTTCCGATCTTGCGAGTTCGATAGCGTTGACTGGAGCGGCTCGACGTTTCGCGACGTGGTGTTTCGCGGTTGCCGCTTTATCCGCTGCAACATGGAAGGTTGCTGGCTCAACCGCTGCGACTTCGTTGACTGCTCGGCGCCGGGGCTCAACTTGCTCAGGGCGCGTCTGTCGAGCGTGTCGTTTACATCGTGCGATTTGAGCTATGCGAACCTTTCGGAGGGAAGCATTGGCCCCATGGCTGCGCGTGACACGCGTTTGACCGAGGCCGCACTCCAGGGGGCAAAGCTGGGGCAATTGCGCTTGGACGGCTGCGACCTGACGCGAATCGATGTGTTCAAGACGCCGCTTTCCGGCGTGGATGTATCGTGTTGTACGTTCGCGGCTCCTGTCGTCTCGGGCGACTACCATGAGCTGCGTGGCCTGACGGTTAATGCCGAGCAGGCGTTGGCACTCTCGGGCCTGCTCGGCATCCAGCTCGCCGACGAATAGGCGCTCTGGTCCTTTGCTCGACCGCTATCTAAAATCAAACCGTCGCAACATTTAATGATTTTTCGCGTTTGCACGATTTTCATCGAATGTTGCGACGGTTTTTGGTGCAAGGTAGCCTGTCTTTTTTTTGGCAGGTTGCTGGCTATTTAGTACTGCCACATGTGGTTGACGGGGCCGGAACCTTTGCCCATGTCAAAGCCGGCGGCGAGAGCGCCGGTTAGGTAGGCCTTGCCGGCGTTGACGGCGTCGGCGAGATCCATGCCCTGTGCCAGCGCGCAGGCGATGGCGGACGAGAGCGTGCAGCCGGTGCCATGCGTGTTGCCGGTCTCGATGCGCTTGTGGCGGAACCATGTGGTGAGCGGATCGCCCAGGTGGTTGCCCTCGTCATCGAGTGGCGCAGGCTCTGCTAGCACATCGTTGGCCTCGTTGACAAAATGCCCGCCCTTAACGAGGGACGCGCAGTCAAAGCGGCGGGTGAGGAGCATGGCGGCGTTTTGCTGCGTGCGCTCGGAATCGACTTCGTAATTGAGCAGCGCCATGGCCTCGGGAATATTGGGCGTGATGACCGTTGCCAACGGGAACAGGCGGCGGGTGAGTGCCTCGGAGGCATCCTCGGCAATCAAGCGCGCGCCCGAGGTGGCGACCATAACGGGGTCGACGACCACGTTCGTTGCGTTCCAGGCGCTCAGGCGGTCGGCGATGACTTCGATAATCTCGACAGAGGAGACCATGCCGATCTTGACGGCGCTCGGGCGGATATCGTCAAAGACGGCATCAATTTGCGCAGCGACGATATCAGGGGAGATATTCTGCACGGCGGTGACGCCCAGTGTGTTTTGCGCCGTGATGGCAGTGATTGCCGCCTCGGCATACAGGCGGTGCGCCGTGATGGTCTTGATGTCTGCCTGAATGCCGGCGCCGCCGCTGGAATCGGATCCTGCGATGGATAGAACGGCTGGTACCTTACTGCGATCCATGTTCGCTCCCTTGTCCGGTCGGATTCAAATGGGTCTTTTACCCCGCATTATAAAGATGCCCGGGCCGACTCTATGCCGAACCCGGGCGGGCGATGCAATCTTTACGCAAATGTAAGCAAATGTTCACACGTCAACAATTGACGAGTACCTTGTTGCCGATTGTGGCTCCGGTGACGCGTTAATCCTCCATGCCGAGGTCGATCGTCGTGCCCTCGAACACCTTGTTGACGGTACGGACGGCGCACATCTTGCCACACATGGTGCAGGTGCCCTCGGTGGCGGCGGGGGATTCCTCGTAGCGCTTCTTACCGGTGACCGGGTCGAGAGCACACTCCCACATGGCATCCCAGTCGAGCTTGCGGCGTGCCTGGCCCATCTTGTCGTCCATGTCGCGGGCGTGCGGCACCTTCTTGGCGATATCGGCGGCATGTGCGGCGATCTTGGTGGCCATGAGGCCATCGAGCACGTCCTGGGCGTTGGGCAGGCACAGGTGCTCGGCCGGCGTCACGTAGCACAGGAAGTCGGCGCCGGAGCTGGCGGAGATGGCGCCACCGATGGCGGCGGTGATGTGGTCGTAGCCCACGCCGATATCGGTCACCAGCGGCCCGAGCACATAGAACGGGGCGTTGTGGCACAGGCGCTTCTGCAGTTTCATATTGGCGGCGATCTCGTCGAGGGCCATGTGACCCGGACCCTCGACCATGACCTGGACGCCGGCTGCCCAGGCGCGCTTGCACAGCTTGCCCAGCTCGATCATCTCGGCAGTCTCGGTAGCATCGTTGGAGTCGTAGAGACAGCCCGGGCGGCAGGAGTCGCCGAGCGAGATCGTCACATCGTACTCGTGGCAGATCTCGAGCACCTCGTCGTAAAACTCGTAGAAGGGGTTCTCGTTGCCGGTGACCTCCATCCAGCCAAACAGCAGCGAGCCGCCGCGGCTGACGATGTTCATCAGGCGGCCGGTCTCCTTAAAGGTCTTGATGACCGATTTGTTGATGCCGCAGTGGATGGTCATAAAGTCCACGCCGTCCTCGGCGTGTGCGCGCACGACCTCGAGCAGGTCGTCCTTGGTGAGCTTGACCAGCGGCTTTTCCATATAGCCGATGGCGTCGTACATGGGCACCGTGCCCACCATGAGCGGCGTCTCGTCGATGAGCTGCTGGCGGAACTGGCGCGTCTTGCCCGAGTTGGAGAGGTCCATGATGGCGTCGGCGCCAAAGTCCTCGGCGATCTTGACCTTCTTCCATTCCTCGGCGGCATCGGCCTTGTCGCCCGAGATGCCCAGATTGACGTTGACCTTGGTGGAAAGGCCCTCGCCGACACCAAAGGCGCGCATGCCCTTTTTGATATGCACAATGTTGGCGGGAATGGCGATGCGGCCGTCGGCAACACGCTCGCGAATGTACTCGGGGTCGCGATGCTCGCGCTCGGCGACCTCTTTCATCTGCGGCGTGATCTGCCCGGCGCGGGCGAAGTCGATTTGCGTGACGAGCTTGGGCTCGGTCTGTGTGCTCATTGGCACGGCTCCCTTCGTTGGCATTACCCATATCAGGTTTGCGGGTCAGGGCGGGCGCGCCCAATCTCAGCCTGCCGTCTTGTCCTGCAAGCTCCCCGTTATGTCATGGGCTCAAGTATAGCCTGAATGGGTACGATTGGGCCAACGAGCATGCCCGTGGGGAGGCGAACATGGAAGACAAGCATCTATATCGAGAGACGCAATGGGATGTATCGGCCGAGGAAAGCCGTGTGCACCATGGCCTTGTCGCGATTGGTTTTGCGGTGCTTGCCGTGCTGGTGATTGCCTTTTGTATCTGGACGTTTGGTGGTCGCGGCGGCGCTGCATGGGAGTTCGAGGCCGATGATAGCCTACCGATTATGACGGTGAGGAGTACTGGCGGTAATGCCAATACGCTCGCCGTTCCGGGCGATTATTGGTATCCGCGCGACGAGTTTGTGCAATTGCAGCTGAGTGGCGGATCCATTCCTGGTGAAGAGATCGAGCGCGTGACCTTCGATGCGTCGCTTAAGACGCTGTCGGTCGAGCTCAAAGATCAAGGGGATGTGCCCACGACGATGGATATCGCGCTGACGGAATGGCGTCTGGAGCCTCCGACGGGTGTTGCGGTGTCCGAGGTTGAGCACGTCAAGATTGTCTATCAGGACGGTTCGACATACGTGATTGCAAAGGCCGACGGTCTAGCGGAATAGGTGTCGAGCCTAGGCAGCACATTCAAAAGTAGCGGTGGTCCTACAAGGCCTGTTCGTTCAGGAAGACCAAAGTGTTTTTATTTGAAAGCTCGGGAAAGTGACGATAACCAACGTCGAACGCGGTGAGCCCGCTTACATCCTCGAGCTTGTTTTCTGCCATCCAGCGCACCATGGAGCCGCGCGCCTTTTTGCTGGCGGTCGAGCGCTGGATGGGCTTGCCGTTGCGGATGCCTTCGCCAAAGAGGCATGTGACGACCGTGGCGTCGCCCGCGAGGTGGGGCAGAACGGCTTTGGCATACTCTACGCTGGCGAGGTTGATGATCGTAGCGTTGGAGCCCGCCGGAGCGATGGCCCGTGCGAGCTTGTCGCCCCAAAACGCGTAGAGGTCTCGGACATCGTCGACGGCGAGCTTCGCGCCCATCTCCAGCCGATACGGTTCAACGGCATGAAAGGGGCGTACGCATCCGTAAAGGCCCGAGAGGATCCATAGATGGTCTTGAAGCCATGCGAGCTGTGCGGCATCCATGACCTCGGGCGCCATGCTCTGGTATTGAATGCCGTGGTAGGACATGACGGCGGGGGAGAGGTGACGGGCGAGTTCGGGATTGTCGAGATCGCCGTATTTCAGGATGAGCTCGAACTCATGCAGGGTGTTGAGGCAAGGCCCCAGCAGTTTGTCACTCACGTTCCATAGCGACTGCAGGCCGTCGCTGCCTTCATTTCGTTCGATATCTAGCAGTGCGCGGTGGAGGCGAGCCGTCTCGTGCGCAAAAGGTGGAATGCCCAGGACTTCAAAAGCATCTTGGGCCGTGCGCATCTGCTTGGCGGGCGAAATGATGACCTGCAGCATGGACTCTCCTCTGCCAAAAAGGAAGTTGCGGTGGAATACGGTCTGTTTTGGCCGTTTATGGGCCAGTTTAGTCCGTATTTCACCGCAACGGATGAAGGGTCGGTTAGGCGCGCTCGATGAAGGCCTTGTAGCCGCGATAGGCCTCGTAGATGTCGGCCTTGTTGGCGACCTCCCACAGGGCGTGCATGGACAGGACGGCAACGCCGGAGTCGATGACGTTCATGCCATACTCGGCCATGATGTAGGCGATGGTGCCGCCGCCACCCGCGTTGACGCGGCCGAGCTCGCAGGTCTGGAAGTCCACGCCTGCCTCGTCCATGATGTCGCGGATGAGAGCGACGTACTCGGCGTCGGCGTCGTTGGAGCCGCCCTTGCCACGGCTGCCCGTGTATTTGTTAAAGCACAGGCCGCGACCCATAAAGGCGGCGTTCTTGGTCTCGAACTTGCCGGCGTAGCCCGGGTCAAAGCCGGCGGACACGTCAGAGGAGAGCATGCGGCTGCGGGCGAGTGCACGGCGCAGGGCCAGCGGGCTATCCTCGCCGGCGAGCGTCATGATCTCGGCGACGGTGTTCTCGAAGAAGCGACTCGTCATGCCGGTGGCACCCACGGAACCGATCTCCTCCTTGTCGACGATGAGTGTGATACTCGTGCGCTCCACGTTGGCGACGTTGATCTGGGCGAGCATGGACGGATAGGCGCAGACACGGTCGTCGTGGCCATAGCCCAGAATCATGGAGCGGTCGAGGCCCATGTCGCGGGCCGGGCCGGCGGGCACGACCTCGATCTCGGCGGAGAGGAAGTCCTCCTCCTCGACGGCGTACTGCTCCTTGAGGATGTCCAGGAACATCTGCTTGACGGGCTCCTTGGGGGCGTCCTTGTCGTCCTCGTCAAACTTGACGGGGCGGCCGCCCACGATCACGTCGAGGATCTCGGCGTCGACGGCGTCCTTGGCGGGCTTGGCCATCTGCTCGCTCGAGAGGTGGATCAGCAGGTCGGAGATGGTAAAGACCGGGTCGTCGGCCTTGTCACCGATGTTGATGTCGACGGTGGTGCCGTCCTTTTTGCAGATGACGCCTACGAGTGCGAGCGGGGAAGCGACCCAGTGGTAGCTCTTGACGCCGCCATAGTAGTGCGTGTCGAGATAAGCCATGTCGCCGGCCTCGAAGGCGGGGTTCTGCTTGAGGTCCAGGCGCGGCGAGTCCACGTGGGCGCCCAGGATGTTAAAGCCCTGCTCGAGCGGGGCGGTGCCCAGGTTGACGAGCATGAGGTCCTTGCCGTGATTGGCGGCGTACACCTTGTCGCCGGCCTTGAGCGCGCGGCCCTCGGCAATCACGGTCTCCAGATTGACGTAGCCCGCCTCCTCGGCCATCTTGATACCGGTCTTGACGCACAGGCGCTCGGTCTTGTTCTCGCTCAAAAACTGCTTATAGCCGCGGCAAAGCTCCTCGAGCTCCTCGATCTGCTGTGGCGTGTACTTTTTCCATGCGCAGGGACGCTCCATGACGCAGGCTCCTTTCGGATCGATCGTGCTGGTTGATGTACCGTGAGCCATCGTATCACGCTCGGGCCCGCGACGGCAGGGAAGCCTGATGTGCGGTGGCCGTGGGGCGGGGAGCGTGTAAACTGGAGTGAGCAAACCGTGCCCAGCCCAAAGCGAGGTATTCAATATGTCTGACAAGCGCCGTACCTTTGCCGTCATCGACGGCAACTCGCTCATGCACCGCGCCTTCCACGCCGTGCCGCCCACCATGAACGCGCCGGACGGTCGTCCCACCAACGCGATCTTTGGCTTTTTGAATATGTTCCTCAAGATGATCGATGCCTTTAACCCCGACGGTGTGGTCGTGGCATTTGATAAGGGCAAGCCGCGCGTGCGCATGGAGATGCTGCCGCAGTACAAGGCTCAGCGCCCGCCCATGGACCCCGATCTGCACGCACAGTTTCCCATGATCAAGGAGCTGCTCGCCGCGCTCAACGTGCCAATTTTGCAGTCCGAGGGCTGGGAAGGCGATGACATCCTGGGCACTATGGCGCGCCTGGGCGAGCAGGCCGGCTGCGACATGCTGCTGGTGACCGGCGACCGCGACATGTATCAGCTCGTGACCGAGCACGTCAACGTGGTCTCGACCCGCAAGGGCCTGTCCGACGTGGCGATCATGACGCCCGAGAGCGTGGACGATCTGTATCACGGCATCACGCCGGCGCTCGTGCCCGACTTTTATGGTCTGAAGGGCGATACGTCCGATAACATCCCCGGCGTGCCGGGCATCGGCCCCAAAAAGGCGAGCGCGCTCATTGCGCAGTACGGTAGCCTGGACGAGGTCATCGCACACGCCGATGAGGTCAAGGGCAAGATGGGCGAAAACCTGCGCGCACACATCGACGACGCGCTGCTGAGCCGCAAGGTCGCGACCATCCGCACCGATGCGCCCGTTGAGCTCGATTTTGAGGCGACGTCCTTCCCGGCGTTTTCTGCCGACGAGGTGTCTGCGGCGCTGGGTACGCTTGGTATCACCGCCATGCAGAACCGTTTCTTGGCGCTGATCGGCGGCGAGGGTGGCGCTGCTGCCACTGCCAGCACGTTTGAGATGCCCGCCGTTTTGCGCGCAGCCGCCGGCGATACTGACGCGCTTGGTGCCGTTGCAGATGAGGTCTCCCGCGCGATTGATGCCGGCGAGTGGGTCGCCGCCGTGGTGGACGACGACAAGGAAGAGGGCGCGCTCTTTGGACTGACGCGCACGCTGTGGTTGGCGACGTCCAAGGGCCTGTTCGCGCTCGAGGAGGGCGACGGCGGTGCGGCGGCTGAGGTTGAGGGCTTCAACCTCGTCCACGGCGTGATTGCCGGCGTGCTCGCGCGTCTGTTTATGGAGGGCCGCGTGGCGAGCCCGGACATGAAGGCGCTGTTGCACGAGCTTTCGCCCATCGATTCCTCTGAGCCCGAGCTCATGGATCCGCTCGCTGTCGATTCCACGCGTATCTTCGATACCGTGGTCGCTGCCTATCTGCTGGATTCCGATCGCTCCGAGTTCGATGAGGCATATCTTGCCGATACGTATCTGCAGATGGCGCTGCCTGCGGCGCGCGGCGCAGAGGGTGCTGGTGAGGACGCTCCGGCGTCTGCCGCCCGTACTGCGGCCCTGACGTTGGCGCTCGTGGCGCCGTTGCGCGAGTGCATGGCCCGTGAGAATGCCGCCAACGTGTTCGACGGCATCGAGATGCCGCTTGTGCCGGTGCTTGCCAAGATGGAGCGCGCGGGCATGCTTGTGGACCCCGACCGCCTGCACAGTCTGTCCGAGGGCCTGGCGACCCAGATTGCCGAGGTCGAGCGCAGCATTCGCGACCTGGCCGGCGACGAGACCTTTAACATCGGCAGTCCCATGCAGCTCTCGCACGTGCTGTTTGATGTTATGGGGCTTCCGACCAAGGGCCTCAAAAAGACCAAGCGCGGCTACTATTCGACCAACGCCAAGGTGCTGAGCGACCTTGCTCGTGACCACGAGATCGTGCGTCTGATCTTGGACTGGCGTGAGAAGTCCAAGATTAAGTCGACCTATCTGGACACGCTGGGCCCGCTGCGCCGTGGTGACGGTCGCGTGCACACCACGTACAACCAGACCATTACCGCGACGGGGCGTTTGTCTTCGAGCGACCCCAATCTGCAAAACATTCCGACGCGCTCGGAGCTGGGGCGTACCGTCAAGACGGCGTTCTCGGCGGGCGAGGGCAGCGTCTTTTTGGCGGTGGACTACTCGCAGATCGAGCTGCGCCTGCTCGCGCATCTTTCGGGTGATGAACATCTGGTACGTGCCTTTAACGAGGGCGAGGACTTCCATGCCGAGACGGCCGCGCGCGTATTTGGCGTGCCGGTGTCCGAGGTGACGCCCGACCTGCGCAGCCGCGCCAAGGCCGTGAACTTTGGCATTGTGTACGGCCAGCAGGCCTATGGCCTGTCACAGTCGCTGCACATCTCGATGGCCGAGGCACGCGACATGATCGATCGCTACTACGAGGCCTACCCGGGCGTGCGCACGTTCCTCGACAATGTGGTGGCGCGAGCCAAGCAGACGGGCTATGCCGAGACCATGTATGGCCGCAGACGCCATATTCCCGAGCTCAAGGCCAAAAACCCACAGCTCCGCGGCTTTGGTGAGCGCACGGCCATGAACCACCCCATGCAGGGCACCGCCGCCGACATCATCAAGATCGCCATGGCCCGCGTAAGCCGCCGCCTGGAAGAAGAGGGTTTTGCCGCCCACATGATCTTGCAGGTACACGACGAACTGGACTTTGAGTGCCCCGTCGACGAAGTCGAGCGCCTAACCACCATGGTCCGCGACGTCATGGAACACGTCGTAGACCTCCGCGTACCGTTGATCGCCGAAGCCAGCACCGGCATAACCTGGGCCGACGCGAAATAGGGAAGCACTCCGTAAGGCAAGCTCGCCCAAGACGCAAGCCCCCACATACTTAAGATTTGGGACAAACACTACTGATTAATTTGTCCCACAGTAACCAAAACAGAGGGGAGCCCCTTCCAACAAGGGGCTCCCCTCTGCTCAAATCATTTCAGCTAAGTATCTAGACACTCAAGACGCCATCTTGGCGGCAGGAAAGTAAACCTAGGACCTGGCCGGGCGGCGCGGATTAGTTTTTCGTAGATTCCGCACGAGCCGGAAAGCACTTAATGTGCTTTCCGAGCGAGCCCAGGACCTGACCGAACGAAAAACTAATCCGCGCCGCCCGGCCAGGTCCGACGAGCCACGTTACCGAGCCGCCAGGATGGCGTCGATGAGCGTCAGTACGCCCCCGTCGTTGTTACTCGGAATGCGCCACTTGGCATGCGCGTTCATGTGCTCCTCTGCATTGTCCACGATAAAGCTATGCCCGACGCGCTCGAGCATGGGAATATCGTTGTAGGTGTCGCCCACGGCGGCGGCGTCGGCGATATCGATGCCCAGGTGGTCGCACAGGTGCGCGACGCCCGACCCCTTGTCGACGCCCAGGTTCATAAAGTCGATCCACTCGCGGCCAGCATTGGTGACATAGAGTCGGTCCGAGAATGCCGGGCTGTAGTCCTCGCGAAACGCTGGCTCGGCATCATAGGCGGGGAAGAAGATCGAGATCTTATTGGACTCGATATCGATGCCCTCAAAGCTATCGACGTAGTTGATTGTGTTGTAGTAGACGCTGATCTCGTCGTGGTATTGGTGGTCGCGGGCAAGCACGTAGAACTCGTCGAAGCAGCACAGGACGGGGACAGCGCGAGGATCCTCCGAGGCGCGCTTCAAGACCTGCTGGTACAGCTCCACGTCGATAGTGCTCTTATAGATATAGCTGCCGCGATAGATCACGCACGCTCCGTTGTCGGGACAAAAGGCGAGGCGGTTCTTAATGCCCTCGAACATTTCCTCGAGCTTGGGGGCAGGCCGTCCGCTGGCGGGGCAGAATACGATGCCCGCGTCGGCGAGCTTGTCCAGGCGCTCGTCAAGACCCTGCGGCAACACGCGCTCGTCGGTCAGCAGCGTCTTGTCCATGTCGACGGCGAGAATCTTAATGTTTCCGATATGGGTGTCCGATTCGTAAGTTTGCATAAAAGCGCGCCTTTCGTTTCGAAATTGTTTCAGACGTTATAACCATCAACCAGTAACTGAGCGTATTGTCGCAGGAACGGAGCGTATTTGCACCACGCTTCACAAACTAATGAAAAAACTTTTCAGTAATTTGAATTTGCCGCTTGTACAGCAGGCACTTTAGCGTAATATAGCGACCATCGAAAACGGAGACGGCAAAAGAGCCGCTTACCGAGGAAAAGGTACCGTTTACGATATTAGAATTGCGCCCGGCGATAGGTGAAAGGAGAGGCAAATGCAGTTCGTAAAGATCATCACTACTGCAGACAATGCCATCCGACGCCAGCGCGCAATTTCCCGACGACGATAACAATCGTCTCTGTCCGCATGGGGCGAATTGCCTCAACAGAGTCATTTTGAGGTCGTTGGGTTTTAGCACGACATTGCTGCATGTTTCTAGGGCATGTATGTGCTGATTTTTGCTATTTAACCTGATATTGCACGGTATATGACCTTGAAATGACTTGCAACTGACCGATGTTCTAATTAGCTACCAAGGGCGAAAGGAAACAGCCATGAGCAAGGAAAAAGTCGTTCTCGCATATTCCGGTGGTCTTGATACATCCGTATGTGTCAAGTGGCTCCAGGACGAGAAGAATCTCGATGTCGTTTGTGTCTGCGGCAACGTGGGCCAGGAGGAGACCGGCCTGGACGCCAAGAAGCAGAAGGCGCTCGACCTGGGCGTTCTTGATTGCCAGGTGCTCGACCTGCGCGATGAGTTCTCCGATGAGTTCCTGACCAAAGCCATCGCCGCCAACTCCATGTACGAGAACAAGTACCCGCTGCTCTCCGCCCTATCTCGCCCGCTGCTCGCCAAGAAGCTTGTCGAGGTCGCCCATGAGTTTGGCGCGACCTACGTCGCCCACGGCTGCACCGGTAAGGGTAACGACCAGGTCCGCTTCGAGGCTGCCGTCAAGGCCCTCGACCCCGAGCTCAAGGTTATCGCCCCGGTTCGCGAGTGGGACCTGAAGTGCCGTCCCGACGAGGTCGCCTACGCGCATGCCCACAACGTGCCGGTTCCCGAGGGTGCCAACGACAACCCCTACTCCATCGACGACAACCTGTGGGGTCGTGCCATTGAGTGCGGTCACCTGGAGGATCCCTGGAACGAGCCGCTCGATGACGCCTGGGTTATGACCAAGAACCCCGAGGACGCGCCCAACACCCCGACGTATACCGAGATTGAGTTTGAGGCCGGCAAGCCCGTCGCCGTCGACGGCAAGAAGATGAAGCTCTCCGAGATCGTCATCGCCCTCAACAAGATCTCTGGTGACAACGGCTTTGGCCGTCTCGACCTGGTCGAGGATCGTCTGGTTGGCCTCAAGAGCCGTGAGTGCTATGAGGTTCCCGGCGCCCTGACGCTCATCACCGCCCACAAGGCACTTGAGGACATTTGCGTCGAGGGCGACCTGCTCAAGACCAAGATCAAGCTCGAGCAGGATTGGGCCACCGCCGTGTACAACGGCCAGTGGTACAGCCCGCTCAAGAACGCGCTCGATGCCTTTATGGCCGATACCCAGAAGTTCGTGACCGGTACCGTCCGTCTGAAGTTCTTTAAGGGCAACTGCCATGTCGTCGGTCGCAAGAGCCCGTTTAGCCTGTATGACTACGGTCTGGCTACCTACGACCGCGACACCACGTTTGACGAGAAGGCCAGCGCCGGCTTTATCGAGATCGATACGCTGTCGCTCAAGACGTGGGCAAAGGTCCAGGGTCCCAGCTCCGCTGCCGCCCAGGCCTAGCGCCTCCTTCCCTTGGTATCCGCGCGGCCCATCCGCGTGATACATAACGGGCGCACGGGGTCCCTACCTTTCGTTATGCTTGCTGACACTTCTTAACATCGGTGGCCCCTACGTTCCGCCCGCATAAATGATGCCGCGTCTACGGCTGAGTCCGAGCCCCGCCGGGGTTGTCCGGCGGGGCTCCTTCTATCAATTTGGCGGCTCTGTGCCTATATATATGAGGAGTATCCATTATGTTCAACGCTATCGCGCATGCCTTGCTTGCCCTCGCGCCCGAGTTCGATGCTGCAAAGGTCGAGGATGTTCCTATGAGCCTGAAGGCCTGGATCGATGGTTCGCAGGGCAACATTCGGAGGGAGACGTTGGGCGCCAAGTGCATGGCGCGTCACTTCTTTGCAAATTAGCTACATGGTCCCGCGCACGGCGGGGAATGTGTAAAACTAGCGGTTGAAAAATCGCTTTAGCGATATGGCGCATTGCTTTGGGCGCTTGTTTTGGTATTTGGAGAAAGGGGACGGTTCCATGGCTCTTTGGGGCGGTCGTTTTGAGGCGGGCGTGGCCGAGGTCACGCAGGAGTTTGGCGCGTCGCTGCCGGTCGACAAACATCTCTATAAGCAGGATATCGCCGGCTCTAAGGCGCATGCTAAAATGCTGGCGGCCCAGGGCATCATCAGTGCCGAGGACGAGCAGGCGATTGCCAAGGGCCTGACTGGAATCGAACAGGATATCGATGCCGGCAACTTCACCTTCGACATCAACGACGAAGACATTCATATGTCCATCGAGAGCGAGCTGACGCGTCGCATCGGCGAGGCCGGTAAGCGCTTGCATACCGGACGTTCGCGCAACGACCAGGTGGCGACCGACACACGCCTGGGCGTCAAGGCGCTGGCCAAGGAGCTCATGGAGGCCAATCTTGAGCTGCGCCATGTGCTGGTGGATGCGGCTAAGAAGTACGACAAGGTGATTCTGCCGGGCTACACGCACATGCAGCATGCTCAGCCCGTACTGCTGTCGCATCATCTGCTGGCGTATTCCTGGATGTTCGCGCGCGACTTTACGCGCCTGAAGGCCGCCTTTGATGCTGCCGACAACTGCCCGTTGGGTGCTGCCGCGCTTGCCGGTACGAGCTATCCGCTCGATCGTCAGATGACGGCCGCCGAACTTGGTTTTGCGGGCGTGATCCCCAACTCGCTCGATGCGGTTTCCGACCGTGATTTCCTCCTCGACCTGCATTACGCCTGCTCCGTCATGGCGATGCACTTGTCGCGTCTTTCCGAGGAGATCGTGCTGTGGTCGAGCTCCGAATTTGGCTTTATCACGCTTTCCGACTCCTACTCCACCGGCTCGTCCATCATGCCGCAGAAGAAGAATCCCGACTTTGCCGAGCTTATTCGCGGCAAGAGCGGCCGAGTCTATGGCAACCTGGTGCAGCTGCTCGTGACCATGAAGGGCCTGCCGCTTGCTTATAACAAGGACTTGCAGGAGGACAAGGGGGGCGCGCTCGACACTGCCCATACGCTCATGCAGTGCCTGTCCGTTATGGCCGGTATGATTTCGACTTGGACCGTCAACGAGGATGCCATGGCGCGCGAGTGCGGCGTGGGGCACCTTGCCGCCACCGATGTTGCCGATTACCTGGCCAAGCGCGGTCTGCCGTTCCGCGAGGCACATGCCGTGGTGGGCCATCTGGTCCTGATGTGCGAGAAGCGCGGCTGCAATCTTGAGGACCTGCCGTTTGAGGTGTTCCAGGAGGCAAGCCCGCTCTTTGAGCACGATATTACCGAGGCGCTCGACATCCCGTCGATTGTCGCCGCACGCACGACCGAGGGCGGCACCGCCCCTGCCGCCGTTGCTGTGCAGCTGCAGCGAGCCCAGGCGCAGCTCGTGGCCGACGAGGGCGTGTTTGGATCGCTGACTAAGGTTGTCGAGATGGGCCACGGGGCAAAGTAAGGGTTTGGCTGAAGCGGCTTTGGCCATTTATTGATAAATCGTTTTTGCTTTGCGGGCGCCTGCTGATGCGGGCGTCCGTATTTTGTTGCCATGGGGGAGGGGCTTGTCGAGAACTTCTGTAGGACCTTTGGGCAGGTTGTGAAGGGGGTGCGTTCACGGGCGGCAACCGACCGTCCGCTCGGTTCGATGTGGTTGATGGGCGGTCAGATGGTACTCTAGTCGGGCTTCGAAACAGAAGTGACACATATGGAGCGCTTTAATAAATTGTAGCGATTCAATAAACAGCTTTTTGTTTAACTGCAGCTAAAACTCTGTTACGATGCAGTCCAGGCGGGTGCCGGAATGGGACTTGGGCACGCGCGAACCTACTTGAAAGGCTACCTTATGGCTATCGAGAAGACCTTCATCATGATTAAGCCCGACGCCGTGCGCGGTCGCAAGATCGGCGAGATCGTTGCTCGCATTGAGCGTAGCGGCCTTGTCATCGAGCGCATGGAGATGACCACGCTCGAGCGCGCTACCGTCGAGGAGCACTACGCTCACCTGGCCGACAAGCCCTTCTTTGGCGGTCTGTGCGACTTTATGACGAGCGGTCCGGTCGTCAAGATGGTCGTTTCCGGTCTCTCCGCTGTCTCCAAGATGCGCACACTCATGGGCGCTACCAACCCGCTTGACGCTGCTCCTGGTACCATCCGCGGCGACTTTGCCGTCGATGTCAACGCCAACGTGATCCACGGCTCCGACTGCCTGGAGAACGCCGAAATCGAGATTAAGCGCTTCTTTGGCTAAACCAGCTTTGACTCCTTAAAGCTGTTAGCGTGTGGCTTGGGCGCCGCGGAACTTCATCCGCTGCGCTCTTTTTATTCAAAAAGCTACTAAGAAGGGGCCCGCTCGGACATGTGCTCCGAGCGGGCCCCTTGCTGTTGGTATGTGGCGCTGAGCGGCTTAGGCCTCGTCGACGACCTTAAGGCCGCGGGTCTGGTCGATTTCGTTGAGGAGATTGACGCGACGCTCGTGGCGGCCGCCCTCAAACTCGGCGTCGAGCCACTCATCGACGATCATCTTGGCGAGCTCGGAGCCCACGACGCGGGCGCCAAAGGCGAGCACGTTGGTGTTGTTGTGCATGCGGGAGAGCTTGGCGCTAAAGGGCTCGGAGCAAACGACAGCGCGCACGCCCTCGACCTTGTTGGCAGCGAGGCTAATGCCAACGCCAGTGCCGCAGATCAGGATGCCCAGGTCGACGTCGCCGTTAGCTACAGCCTTACCCACCTTGTAACCGGCGATGGGGTAGTCAAAGCTCTCGGAGGTGTCGGTGCCAAAGTTCACGACCTCGCAGCCGCGCTCCTTCAGGTGCTCGGAGATGATGTTCTTGAGCTCGACGGCGGCGTGGTCGTTACCGATACCGATCTTCATGGATGGTTCCTCTCTGGTCTGTGCGGCGCAAATGCTAAAGGTTTTACCGCGTTCGACTGCATGATAGCGCGACTTTTGCGTAAACGCTTGGGCGTTTTTTGGTCAAACGCTTTAGCATGCAACAAGACCGGCTTCTCATGAATAATTCCGCCAATTTGTGCTCGAGCGCCGTCCGCCGGAACCATGGTTGCGGTTTTTGATGCATTGTTATCAAATAAAAGAACTAACTATTTTTGAGAGCCAGCCCGTTATACAAGTAGGAGATACCTATGTCTGCCGATTCCCTTCGTGATACCGCGTTTTGCGATGTTTTGAACCGCGAGCTTGTCTGTGCGCTCGGCTGCACCGAGCCCATTGCCGTTGCCTATGCAGCGGCGCTGGCGAGCCAGACGCTCGGTTGCGAACCCGATCATATGGACGTTGCCTGCTCGGGCAACATCATCAAGAACGTCAAGAGCGTGACCGTGCCCAACTCGGGCGGAATGCATGGCATCGAAGCCGCGGCTGTGCTGGGTGCCGTGGGCGGAGACGCTAAGAGCGCGCTCGAGGTGCTCGAGAGCGTTGACGATGAAGACCGTGCTCGCGTGGCCGAGCTCCTCGCCGACGCCGGCTACTGCGATGTGTCGCTTGTCGAGGGTGTGCCCAACCTCTACATCAAGGTGACTGCCACGGCCGGAGGCCATACCGCGGTCGTCGAGATTACCGACCACCACACCAACGTCACATGCCATACGCTCGACGGTATCCCGGTATGCGGTAAGTCGGCGGGGGAGTGTGCCGCCTGCGCGGAGCGCGTGGTGGCCGAGCGCGCGGCGGATAACGCCGACACCCCTATGAGCATTGAGTCTATCATCGACTTTATCGAGGACGGTGACATTGAGGACGCCCGCGCTGCCGTTGAGCGTCAGATTGAGCTGAACGGTGCGATCAGTGCCGAGGGCCTGGCGCACGCTTGGGGCGCCGAGGTGGGCCGTACGCTGCTGGGTGCACGTGCCGATGACGTCGCCTGCCGTGCCCGCGCCCGTGCAGCCGCCGGGTCCGACGCCCGCATGAACGGCTGCGCGCTGCCGGTCGCCATTGTGCGCGGCTCGGGCAATCAGGGCATTACCTGCGCGCTGCCCGTTATGGAGTATGCCGAGTATCTGCGCTGCGACCACGATCGCCTGGTGCGCGCCGTGATGCTGTCCGATCTTATCGCTGTGCATATCAAGAGCTATATTGGTGCGCTCTCGGCGTTTTGCGGTGCTATTTGTGCCGCGTGCGGCGCCGGCGCTGCGATTACCTGGCTGTGCGGTGGTACGCGCGAGCAGATTGGCGCGACGGTCTCGAACACGCTCGGCAACGTTGGCGGCATCGTGTGCGATGGCGCCAAGGCAAGCTGTGCCGCCAAGATTTCCGCTGCCGTCGATGCAGCGATTCTGGGCCATGATATGGCCATGCAGGGTCGCGGCTTCCGCGCCGGCGAGGGCCTGATCCAAGATACCGTTGAGCAGACAATCGCCAGTATGGGCTACGTAGGCCGTGTGGGCATGAAAGATACCGACGTCGAGATCCTCAACATTATGATCGGCAAAACACGGGTTTGCTAGCTACGCGGTTTTACCAAACCGCGTAGCTAGCCGACGCTGCAAACGCCCCTAAGCGGCAATCTGACGTTCAATCGTCGGTCGCGAACCAAAGTACGCTTCCCTCCTCTTTCACGTCACCTTGCTCGCTTAGGGGCGTTTTCGCTGACTGATGCTCAACCTACGGCGCTTTTTTGTTTGGGGCACTCATTGGGGACAGACTTGAATGAGTAGTCGTTGGGGACGTTCTTGTTTGACTAGTTGTTTAGAACGTCCCCAACGACTAACCCTTACGACAGTTCGTCGGCTACTTGGTGCTCGTAGAAGGCCTCTACTACGGCGTTAAAGTCGCGGGCGAAGCCTTCCATGGTTCCGCGCCAGGTGACTCGGCCGGGTTTTCCCTGGCCAACATAGGCGGTTTGGATGCCGCAGGCGGGGCTGGGGAAGTCGCGCTTGGGGTCGTTGCCCACCATGAGGACCTCATGAGGCTCGAGTCCCATCACCTGAAGCTGCTCTAGATAGTAGGTGGCATCGGGCTTGCAGCGAGTGGCGTTTCCCATGTGCGTCACGAGTTCAAAGGGGGCGTCGGCCATGTCGCCCCAGCCCATGCGGCACTCGATGGCCCCCTGCGGAAAGCTGGGGTTCGTAAAGAGCGCGCAGCGCAGGCCCGCGTTCTGTACCGCCTCGAGCGCGGCGTGTGCACCCGGCATGGCTTTCGCATTGATCATGTCATCGTTCTTGTACGGCAGGACTTCACGATCGTAGTAGGTAAACGCCTCGTAGATGAGTGGGTCTGAGAGGCAAATGCCGCACCGGCGCTCAACCTCTTCTTGGTAGAACTCAAGATTGGTGCGATTATCCGTGCCGCTTCGGCGATTGGCGTTGAGGTCGACCAGGATGGTGCCGAGGCGCGCCATCGTGCCACCGCGGCTGCGGCGACCAATATCCGCGAGCATCGACGAGACATCCTTAAAATAGCGAAGGATGAACGCGTTGAGGTTGATGCTAAGAAGCGTCTCGTCCATATCGAAAACGACTGCTTTGAGCACGCGGGCACCTTTCTCGAAAAATCGTTCCAGAATCGTATGTCTGGGATACTTTACCCCAAAGCCGTATGCCTAACTGCCTATCGTCAACTTATGGAGACGGTCGTCAACAAGATTGCGAAAAAGTCTCCATACGAGTAAAAAAACGCAGTTCACGCTTGAAATCGAAATGATTTCCCCGTAACCTATACGAACGTGATTGCATAAGCGTCACATTAGTATCTGTCGGCTCCCGAGTGTTCCTAAACGTTGTGTGCTTGTCGCACCCTTCTGTAGGTCCTAGCAATCGGGGCCCCGTAGTTCGAAAGGGGTCCACCTTTGAGTGAGATTCAGAACTCGTCCATTTTCTCTCTTGACGATGTCAACGAGGAGGAGATGAACAACCTCATCGACGGTACGATTACCGACTTTGATGAGGGCGATCTCGTTAACGGCACTGTCGTTAAGATCGAGCATGACGAGGTGCTCGTTGACATCGGATTCAAGTCCGAGGGCGTTATCCCGGTCCGCGAGCTGTCCATCCGCAAGGACGCTAACCCTGCAGACATCGTTGCACTCGGTGATCCCATCGAGGCCCTGGTTCTCCAGAAGGAGGACAAGGACGGTCGTCTGGTCCTGTCCAAGAAGCGTGCCGAGTACGAGCGTGCTTGGAACCGCATCGAGGAGAAGTTCAACTCCGGCGAGAACGTCGAGGGCGAGGTTATCGAGGTTGTCAAGGGCGGCCTGATCCTCGACATCGGCCTGCGTGGCTTCCTGCCCGCTTCCCTCGTCGACCTCCGTCGTGTCAAGGACCTCACCTCCTACATGGGCACCCGCATCGAGGCCCGCGTCATCGAGATGGACCGCAACCGCAACAACGTTGTCCTCTCCCGTCGTGTCGTGCTTGAGGAGTCCCGTAAGGCCGAGCGCTCCGAGATCCTGTCCAAGCTCAAGTCTGGCATGCGTCTCCAGGGCACCGTTTCCTCCATCGTCGACTTCGGCGCCTTCGTCGACCTCGGCGGTATCGACGGCCTCATCCACATCTCCGAGCTCTCTTGGAACCACGTCAACCATCCTTCCGAGGTTGTCAAGGTCGGCCAGGAGGTCGAGGTCGAGGTTCTCGACGTCGATCTCAACCGTGAGCGCATCTCCCTGGGTCTCAAGCAGACCACCGAGGATCCGTGGCGCGCACTGGTCAAGAAGTACCCCGTCGGCGCTATCGTCGAGGGCACTGTGACCAAGCTTGTCCCGTTCGGCGCTTTCGTCGACCTGGGCGAGGGCATCGAGGGCCTGGTGCACATCTCCGAGATGGCCAACAAGCACGTCGATCAGCCTTCTCAGGTCACCCACGTGGGCGACAAGGTTCAGGTCAAGGTCATGGAGATCGACCTCGACCGTCGTCGTATCTCCCTGTCCATGAAGTCTGCTGCTGAGACTCTGGGCGTCGAGATTGAGGTTACCCCGCTGCCTTCCGAGAAGAAGGACGAGGAGACCGACGCCGAGTAAATCGGTTGACGATCACTTGTTTAAGGGATCCGTCCGTAATGGACGGGTCCCTTTTTACATTTGGCGGTGAAATGCACGATGCTACCCGGGCGCAATTTTGTCCGGGCTATCCGTTTGCTATTGGCTTGTCGGTGCATAAAATATGCCGACATCCCGCCTCGGGGAGGAGGCGGGAACGCACTGAGTAGACGGAGGGGTGCGGAGCGCGGTCGCGTCTCGACTGACGACGTTGCCCATCGACAAGCCTATTGTACTGCATGGCGTGGTTCTTGGTTTATGGTTGATTTCCGATCTCAGCCGAACACATTGAGCAAATAGGCCATT
>NZ_QRJA01000017.1:0-58681 GCF_003471405.1 Collinsella sp. AM20-15AC | reverse complement strand
CCAGGCCCGATTTTGCCTCTTGACAATGTCCTGCTCATATTAAAAGGAACGTCCCTAAGTGCCGACTGCCTAAGTGCCGACTGGTTGCATTAGGAGTATCATCGTCTGCGCAAATAAGCACGGAAAAGCATATTAAAGATTGAGAGCGTATGGCTGATACCGCATCTAAGCACATTGACATGACCACCGGCTCGCTATGGCGCAATATTCCTCTGTTCGCCTTTCCCGTCGCCGCCACGAGTATCCTAGAGCAGCTGTCGAACCTCATTGCCACGGTCATCATCGGTAACTTCTCGGGCGACCAGGGAACGCTCGCCATGGCGGCGGTCGGCTCCAATGTTCCGCTTACCAGCCTTATGATCAACCTGTTTATTGGGCTGTCGCTTGGCTCCAACGTAGTCATCGCCAACGCTATCGGCCGCAACGATCAGAACATGGTCAAACGCGCCGTCCACACCTCGATTCTCATGGCGCTTGTGGGCTTTGTCGTCATCGCGCTGGGCGAGATCTTTGCCGAGCCCATGCTCGCGGCGCTCAACGTTCCCGCCGAAACCATGCCGCTCGCTTCGCTCTACCTGCGCGTCTTTTTGCTCAGCATGCCCTCGATCTTGCTCTACAACTTTGAGGCCGCGATCTTCCGCTCCGTCGGCATCACCCGCATGCCGCTGCAGGCGCTTGCCGTGTCCACCGTCCTCAACATTGGCCTGGACCTCATCTTTGTCCCCGTACTCCACTGGGGCGTCGCGGGCGTCGCCATCGCCACCGCCATCGCCTACACCGTCAGCGCCGCCACACTCTTTATCCGCCTGCTCAAAACCGACTCCGTCGTCCGCGTCACCCCACGCGACTTAGGCTTAGACCCCGTCGCTCTCAAGCGCATCGTCAAGATTGGCCTGCCCGCCGGCATCCAAAGCGCCGTCTTTGCCGTCGCCAACATCATCATCCAGTCCGCCATCAACAGCCTGGGCACCGAGGTCATGGCGGCATCGAGCGCCGCCATGAGCCTGGAGTATGTGTGCTACAACCTGCTCAACAGCTTTAGCCAGGCCTGCACCACCTTTGTGGGGCAAAACCACGGCGCTCGCCAGATCGACCGCTGCACCAAGACGCTCAAGGTCTGCCTGGTCGAAGGCGGCATCGTCGCGCTCACCACCATCGTCATCATCGTCGGTCTGGGGCGCGAGATCCTGGCGCTCTTTAACAGCGATCCCAACATCGTCTCAATCAGCTATATCCGCGTGTGCTCGATCTTCCCGGCATACGCCTTTAGCATGTTCTACGAAAACATGTCCGGCTACCTGCGCGGCTTTGGCATCTCGCTTATGCCCGCCCTCATCACCATGATTTGCGTCTGCGGCATCCGCTTCTATTGGGTGTTCTGCGTGTTCCCGCACTTCCGCACCTTTGCGAACATCATGATGGTCTACCCCATCAGCCTGGGCACCACAGCGTTCTTTATGGTCGTGGCGGTATTGCTCTGCCATCCGGCACGCACCTATCGTCTGGCGCAAGCCAAGACTGGGGCGCGCTAGACACATCCAACAAGGTGGCGCATCGGCAACTAGCTCACGATATGTGAGCTCATGTAGTCGATAAAGCGCCTCGTGGCGATCGGCATGGTATCCCAGCTGCGCCAGGCTGCCACGACGTCGCGTGAGGGAGCGTGCACGATGGGACGCACGCAAATATCAGCCTGCATGCCCTCGACCGTACGCCGGTAGAGCATGCTCACGCCGAGGCCCTCCTCCACCATCGCCATAATGGTGTAGTCGTCGGTAACCTCACTTGTCACGTGCGGGGACAGCCCGTGCGCCGCGAATGCATCGAGCACCAGGCTCTGCTCGCCCTCATCCAGCAGCACAAACGGTTCGGACGCGAGGTCGGCGAGCGTCACCTTTTCCTTTGCCGCCAGCGGATGGGCGGCTGGCAACAGCGCCACCAGCTCGTCATGATAGGCCACGCGCTTCTCGAGCCCTGTGGTAAATCCACGCGCCGTAAAGCAAAAGTCAACCACGCCATCGTGCACCCATTGGGCGTTGCGCGTGTAATCGCCCTGCTTGAGGGTAAAGCGCACGCCCGGATGCAGGGCCCCAAAGTCGCGGATCACGCGCGGCAGCACGGTACGGCTCACGTTGGTAAACGTCGCAATGCGAATGTCGGTCGATGAAAGCCCCAGCAACTCCTGACGCTTGCCCTCGAGCTCGGCCTCGGCCGTTACGATCTGGCGCAGATATGGCAGATACTGTTTGCCGTCGCGCGTAAGCGAGACGCCCTGCTTGCCACGCTCGATAATCGTGGTGCCCAGCTCGCGCTCGAGCGCCTTGACGGCCTGGCTTACCGCGCTTTGCGTATAGCCCAGCTCGTCGGCGGCACGTTTCAGGCTGCCGCAATCGACCACCATACATACAATCTGATACCGCGATGCCATCGTGCCTCCACATCGATGTAGCCGTAAAACGTTTTGCCAGGACTTTTTCTTCCAACATTAGTACTTCTTAATCATACTGAAGATACATTCGCTTTACTACATCCATATCTGGGAGCAGAATCCTTTTTGCGAAACCGTTCTGTAACAAAAGGAGTCCCATGGATCGCAAAAAAGCAATCGCGCTCTCATTTTCCGTTCCCGTCGCATGGGGCTTTTCGTACCCCCTCATGAAGATCGGCATGGACAGCATGAATGCCACGAGCATCGTCGCGCTGCGCTGCATCATCGCCTTTGCGGCCTGCCTGCTGCTCTTCCACAAGCACGCGGTGCGCATCAACCGTGACCTGATGGTCCGCGCCGCCATCATCGGCGCCATCATGGCAACCGAGATCACCTGCATGTGCCTGGGCTCCAGCCTCACCTCCGCCTCCACCGCCGGCTTTTTGCAGAGCCTGACGGTCGTGATCGTGCCGTTTGCCAACGCGGCCCTGCTGCGTCGCGCCCCCGAGCGCAAGGTGCTCATCGGCACCGCCATCGTCACCTGCGGCATGTTGCTGCTCTCGGGCGCCGACTTTACCAGCCTGAATCCCGGCGCGATCATCATGCTGCTCTCGGCCTTTATCTATGCCGGCCACATTATCATCGCCAAGCGCTTTGTCGAAGAAGTCGATCCGCTGGCTCTGGGCGTTTGGCAGCTGGGCTTCGGCGGCTTGTTCTCGGGTATCGCCGCATTTACCTTCGGCGGCTTCACGCTTCCCAGCACGCCGAGCGAGATCGTCGTTATCGTTGCGCTCGCACTCATCTGCTCTGCCTACGGCTTTATCACCCAGACGCTCGTGCAGCCCCACGTACCCGCCGAAACCACTGGCTTCGCCTTCTCGCTCGAGCCGGTCTGCTCCGCCGTCTTCTCGTTTTTCCTGGTCGGCGAGGTCCTGAGCCCCATCGCCTTCCTTGGCGCTGCCCTCATCCTCACCGGCGTCATGGTGGCAACTGCCGAGCTTCCGCGCCTTCGCGCACATGGGCATGCTCATATGGCGGCAGCGCCCGAGCACGTCTCGTAGACCCCACTCCTCATACAGCCGCGGCATAAAGGTCTCTGACGCCTTTACAATAGATGCCGACAAAGCATCTGCCCTAAAGGAGTTCCATGGACGCTGCAACTCGCGACCGCAACATAGCAACTTGGTTGGGCGATGCGCCGCAGCCGGTACGTAACGCTACGAACCAGCTGCTCGAGTGCATCGCCCTTCTGCGTGCCGAGCAGACCATCTACCCGGCACAAGACGACATCCTCAATGCCCTCGCCTACACGCCGGCCCACCAGGTCAAGGCCGTCATCCTGGGCCAAGACCCCTATCACGGGCCCAACCAGGCCATGGGGCTGTCGTTCTCGGTTCCTGCGACGCAAACCAAGTTGCCGCCGAGCCTGCGCAACATCTATAAGGAACTCAACGCCGATCTGGGCTGCCCCATTCCCGCCACGGGAGACCTAACCCCCTGGGCACAACAGGGCGTCCTGCTTCTCAACACGACGCTCACCGTGCGCGAACATGCCGCGAACTCGCACGCCAAGCTGGGCTGGAGCACGCTCACCGACTACGTTATCGAACGCTGCTGTCAGCTGCCCCAGCCGGTCGTCTTTTTGGCATGGGGCCGCTTTGCCCAGCAGATGGTCGAGGGCAAGCTCGCCGCGACCGGCGCGGGCAAGGCGGGCGGCAAGTTCTGCCTTGCCTCCACGCACCCCTCGCCGCTTTCGGCCAACCGTGCCACGGCAGAACTCCCCGCTTTTATGGGGTCGCGTCCCTTCTCGGCAGCCAATGAATTGCTCGAGCAAAACGGCAGCAGCCCCATCGACTGGGGCTGCCTCGCTTCATAACCTGCCTAGCCGGCGATCCAATATTGCGGATACTTATTGATATCAATGGGGTCGCCGAGCTCGCCGATATCGCTTATGGCCTCCATGCCCATCAGCGAGCGCAAGCGATTCTCGCACTCCATGATGGGCTCATTTACGGCCTTATTGAGCACATCGAACGTCGGCGACTCAAACGTATCCATGTTGACGTTGCCGAACCACTTGCTCTCAACGTAGTCGGCCTCCTCGTCGTCTGTGGCAACCCCCACCATCTGACGAGACCACGTCTTGAGCAGCGGCTCGCGATCGGCCTCGGCAATATTGAGCGCCACGTTGCCGCCAAACGAGAACGGCATGCTCTCCATCCCGCCCAGCAACTCCGGCAGCAGACAGCCAGTAGGCAGCGTCACCGTCACGCCGCTGCAGCCCGCAAACGCACCGCTCTGGATGCCGACCACCTTATCGCACAGCTCAATCTCGATGAGGTTCGAGCAGTGCGAGAAGGCATTCGAGTCGATTACGGTCGGTCCCGTCAACACACTCGCTAAATCGGCACGCTCGATATCGGACGGCGCCGAGACCAGCGTGGCGGTACCGTCACCGCTGTCCTCGATCTTCCATTCATCGCTCTCGAACGCATCGCCGTCCGCCTGGATAACCGTAGAAGCCTTGACCAACGGCAGCCCCATCATGGTTCGCAGGCGATTCTCGGGCTCCAATAGGTTCTGAGCCATCTGCGCCCTAACCGCATCGGCCGTCGGCTCCGGACCCTCCCCCATGAACCAATCGGAAAGCATGCCAAATTCCACAACGCCATAATACGTGTCGTAGTCGTCGTAGCCAATGAGTCCGTAGACCCATGCATTGAGGTAGTCCTGCTCCATGCCGCTGGGCAACGACAGGTGAATGCGGCTGGCCTCTTCTTGGGCATCGGTTGCGCCGTCCAAGAAGAAACCCACACCCGGCGATGGATAGCCCAGCGTCGCGATACCGGTACCGACGGTCAAGTTCGTAAAGGCGGCATCATTGCCAAACACCGATGACGCCAGGTAGTTTCGAGAGCCCGCACCCGTAGCTGCGTCGTAGTCGCCATTGGTATCCGCCACAAACGATGCACTCGCGAGCCTCGGGCAGTCCATGAATGCCTGGTCGCTGATTTCGATCGTTGCCGCGTGCACAGACGCCGAGACAAGATTCGTACAGCCTTCGAACGCCGACACGCCGACGTAGATATCGTTATCGGGAAGATCGATGTTCAGGTCGCCGGAGATGCCGGAATTTCTGAAGGCATAGCGATCGATATATGCCAGCTTGGGAGCCGAAGCCCAATCGACATCCCACGCGCCTCCGGTCCCCTCAAAGGCACCAGGCAGGTCCTTGGCGCCAGACAAGGAATAGCCGCCAAAGATCTCAATCGTACTCGGCAGCAGCTCAATCGTACCGTTGAGCATCCAGGGCGCACCGAGCAGGATGCTTGGCTTGCCTTCCTCGTCGCCATCGTAATAGCCGTAGAGAAGGGGCGCGTCGTCGCTTTGGGCATCGCAAGCAAAATCGTAAATGCCGTCGACAGTGACAAAGCGGCTGTCGTAGCCCTGCAGCTCGCCATCGGGCGCATACCAGGTGCAGCCGGCCGGATTGGGATTCTCGGTCGTGGCAAAGACAGCCTTTTTAGCACGCGACGCCACAAAGCCCAGGCCCGTACAGCCCTTAAAGGCATCGGCCCCCACCTCGATGCTATCAGGCGTGCCGATAAACACACCTTGAAGGTTTTGGCAGTTCTCAAACGCGTTACGGCCGATGGCACTCGTCTTCTCGCCCAGATTGACAAACCTGAGCTCCGCATCGCCCGAGAAAGCATACGGTGCGATGGAATCTACTTGGAGCTGCTTGCCGCCATCCGTAAGCAAGGTGCCGTCAAAGGTCGCGGACAGGTTGCCATCCTCATCGCCTGCAGCGGACAGCAAAATCGTCTTGTCGGCGTTGGCATAATACAAGTATCCGTCTTGAGACAGGCTCATCTTAATCACGCGCGCATCGGGTGCACCGGCAGCAGCCTTATGCTGCTCGACATACGCGACCTGGTCGTCGGTTGCGCACACGATGGTCCGCACGGAACCGCCCGCAAGGCTGCCGTCCTCGAGCGTCACCCTATCGTCAAACCGCGGCATGAGCACCAGCGTGTCCACAGAAGTGTTGCCCGCAAAGGCACCCTTCTTGATGGTGTTGGAAATCTGCACCAGGGCAATATTGGAACCCGTATCGAGCACATAGCACAGGTCGCTTTCGAGCTGCGAATTAATGTTGTACACCAGCCCCTGTGAGTACGTGAGCTGGACACTGGGGTTGGTCGCGGGCGACACGTATACGCCGTAGGCATTCTCTAGTTCGTCCGCGTGCTCGGTAATAAAATCGAGCAGCGCGGCATCGTCAACGACCAGGGTACAGTCCTGCAGCTTACTCACGTCAATCTGGGGCAACTCGCCCTCTTGGGACGCGTGCAGAACAATACGATCGAGCTTATTGCGATCGGGAATGACGACATGGGTAATATCGGCGGGAACATCGAGCTCGCGCGTATGGTAGGGAACGCCCAGATACTCCTTGCCATCGCGAGAGGTCAAGATACCCTCATCCGTTGCGGCATAGACGGGGTTATCCGATGCGACACGGTAGGCATCGAGCACCTGAAAGCCCGCATTGACGTTGACGTAGTACACCGAGGACGGTAGCTCTAGATTGTTGATCTGCCACGTAAAGACTTCACGCTGACGACTGTCGGTATAGGCGTCGACCGCCTGCACACCCTGCGGAACGCTGAGCGTCTCGCCCCCGCCATCGACCGACACGACCGACTCATCCACATCGACAAGCGTCTGCAGGCGTGAGTTATTGAGGCTGGTAGGGTCGTCGTCAAAGCGATAGTCCTCGTCGAGAGCATAACCCTGAAAACGCACCTTGTAGGCGGGGTCGATGGACACGACGTCGCCGGGAACCACCACATGGCGACCGGGTGTCAGCGTGTAGAAATACGGGACGGCCGCCTCGTTCTCGCGCCACCCCAGCAACAAGGCATTGAGGTAGCCCTCCGAATCGACATGGCCCGCCTGCTTCATAAAGGCTTCTTGTGTGTTAACGCCCAGCAGGTTCTCCTTGGAGCTCAGCGTGCTCCAAATCACACTACGCTGGCCCATCGAATCGGGCTGGCCGACCACAAACAGGCGCGACTGCGCCGGCTGGATGGTAACGGTTCGTGTCGTCCACGCCGTATCCTGCGACAAGCGCAGCGAGACGCTTACCGTGAGCGGCTGGCTCGAGCACAGCGCCGGATTCTGCTCGCCCGCTGCATTGGTCCACGAGTCGATGCGGAGATATGGAAACGTGGCGAACTCACCCTTGGTGCAGGCAAGATAGTAGAGGCCCTTGTCGTCACTCCAGTGGACATCCATGGCGCAGAACAGCGTCCAGGCGTCGAGCATCTGCCCATCGTAGATTGCATCCTCCACGGGCGAAATCTGCACGTTAACGGGATCGATGAATCCGGCCGCACCGTTAAACTGCGTAAGGAACGTTGTATCTCCCATGGGGGCACCCTTTTGAGGCGTGGGGTCCTGAAGGAGATACTTGTAGGAATTGGCCGTTGAGGTGGCCGAGCCGCCAGAACCACCGTTGCCGCCCGAACCGTTTCCACCCGCACCGCCGCCGGCATTGCCGCCAGACGCTCCACCCCCATTAATGACGGGGACGTTCTGTCCCGCGCCCGAGCCGCCAGCGCCGCCCGCGCCGCTGCCCGAGCCGCCCGCAACCCCTACGCCCGTTCCATCGGCGTTGCCGGTAACGTTATAGGCGGTCGTGCCGCTTTGCCCCGTCAGATTTACCTGTCCCTGTGTATTATCGAGCGGTGCCCGCTGCTCGCGTGCGCTCGTTTCCCGGTTGTCGCTATCCTCGTCATGACGATTTGCCTCGGCATCCGTCGAGAGCGGACTGATCCGATACGCCTCGCCGGACTCCGCGTCACCGTGACTGTATGCAGCGATATGCCCCGAAGGGTCGAAGCTCAGATTACTCTGGGCCAACTCAAAGGCGACTGTGCCAAATACGCCGACCACAGCAACCGAAACCGCCGCCGCCACAACGCGCGTTGCAGCCAAAGGCTTGGCACCATACATATTTTTAGCGGCATGCTGAACACGCGCGGACGCATTCCGCGGGCCTTTTAATTTGGCCGACGCCGCGTTCTTGTGCGAAGCCATATGTTGAGGATATTTAGAAAACACGTAGACCTACTCCCTCTACAACGCGTACAGCATGTAGCGACGGAAGCGTTCAATAACAGTTTGCGGAGCCGGCATGCTCCGATGCAGGCGTTCGGTAAAACGTCGGAGCGTGCGCAACTCGTTCGGTCTAAGCTGGCGGCCACCAAACGCATAAGCTTGATGAAGTCGAATCGCTCGACGGTATTCCCACGGGTCGATCTGGGGGAACACTGCAGCAAAGGCATCCAGGCAATCGAGCGGCTTGGTCTCGTCAAAGGCGTCGAGACCGCTTTGGTTCATCACAAGGGCAAGATAGCCGTAGAGTGCCGGCACGCATATATCCTGCTCATCACTCTCGATAGCCCGCGTGCGCCGAGCGCGCAAGACAAACCTGCGAACAAACAGAGCGAGCAGGGCGGCAATCGCCGTGCCGATCAAACCGACCCCAACTTTGGCCACAACGGGGATGTTATACATTACCGGCACATCCTCGCGATGCTTATCCTCGGCCTGTCCTGCGACCGAGCCCGCATCGAGCGTCTTATCGTTGGCGCCGTTGCTCCATGCCTCGCCCACATCGATAATCTTATCGGCATCGAGCGTCTGGCTATAGTATCCAGGGGTGACCTCCACGGGCGTCCATCCCTGACCGTCAAGGTAGATCTCGGTCCACGCGTGCGCATCGGCAGCCGTCAAGTTGAGCGCCACGCCTGCCCCAACAGCAGCGGCCATCTGATCATCTGTTGCCCGATAGCCCTCGACATAGCGTGCGGGAATTCCCTGAGATCGAAACGCGAGCGTCGCCGCCGTGGCAAAGTAAGCAGAGTTGCCCTCGTGCGCCGTGCCCAAGAACCACGCGACAAACGACATCGCCCCGGTATAGGCTGGCGGGTTATCCGTCTGCCCCGCAAGCGAAGCCAACATCGTGCGCACGCGACTGATCACGGCTGTATCCGAAACAGTCGCCCCAGCATCCCAGCTGTCGCTCGAGAACAGGTATGCATCGATGGCATCCCGCTCCTCTTCGCGAACGTCCAAGTAATTATCGCGAACAAAAGCGGCGTACACCCGCTCGCTTTTTGCATAGCTGCTCTTGGAGGACGCCAGCCAGCTCGAATCTGCGATGACGTCATCCACCGGCACGTTATCGACGGTCATGCGATACGCCTTAGACGGCAAAAAGTCCATGCTTAGCATCGTCGAGGCCGTCAACATTGCACCGGTACCGCCCAGCGAGCGCAGCGTATAGGGAGCATAGGTGTATCTGCGGTTGGCGCCCGACGCATCGACCGAAATCTCAACCGCCTCGACAGGCTCTCTGCCCTCACGCTCGGCCTCGGTGTCAAACGCGGCGCGCTGCTCGGCTACCGTCAAACCGTTCTGGCGCAGCCAATCACGCATGCCGGACCATTTGCCCTCGTAGGACATCCAGTCGCCGCGCCCCCAAGACATGCCATCAAACGTCGTGCCCACAAAACCCTTCATGAGTAGATCGTCGCCGAGCGTCTTGCTGGCGGCAAGCGACAGCGTCGTGGACTCGCCTTCGTTCATGTCCGCCGCTTGCGAAAGGTCGCCCTCGGGCAGCGAATCGTCCCCAAATCGAACGCCCTGGACTGCTCTGACGGCAGACGCCGACAGGGCGGACAACGCGGGAAGAGGTTGTACAAGGGCAACGGTCAGTACAAAGAGAACGCCGCATGCAACGCACAGGCCGCCAAGACCAAAAAGAACCTGGGGCAAACCTACCGTAGAGCCCCGCAACTCGTCAGCACGGCACTGGACAAGCCAGCCCGCAACGCCCAGCGTCATAGACATCGCAGAATCACCAAGCTGCAGCGCCATGGAAGCCGAGCCGCAGATAACGATGATTAAGAGCGTGGGCCACGAAACGCTCAAGTTGGCAAAAAGCCAGGCGAGTGAGCCGGCAAACATGCCGGCGAGCACCGCCAGCGACACGGCTTCACACAGCAGACCGGCGTCTGCCACCAATGGAATATACAGCTCACAGATTGAGTTGACGCGAGCGATAACGGTATTGACGCACGCATAGAAGCCCCAGCGTGCCGAAGGAATCAAGAGCGCGCATAAAAGCGCTACGGACGCCGCAGCCAAGGCAATCCAGAGGGGAGCCTTTTTCGAAGCCATCAAAACGCCCAAAGCGCCCAGCGCAACGGCCACGCCAACGGCAACGGCCAGCATTATCCCCATGCACGTTGCACTCAGGCACCGAGCAATTGTGCAGCAGAAGCCCGCAGACAATAAAACCGCGGGAGCCACCGACAGGAACATGGCAACAACGCGACCATTCGAAGCGATGCGCTCCGTCGAGGTAAGAGTCACAAAGTTCATCTTAGAGCTCCAGACTCTTGATACGGGCCGAATCACTCGATACCGGGCAATGCGTGATGATGTAGTTGGCTCCGTGCTCGATGCTATACGACTCGACCGAATCCGACACATGGAGTACCGATAGATCGGTCAGACGGCCTATCTCGATATAGGCCTGTTCATCGACGCCCACCGTTACCAGCACCGTTTTGCCAATGCCCTTTGCTGCCACGAGCTTGGCATAGTGCTCGTGCGATGTTGGATAGGCAGGGCCAAGCGGCGTTGCCGTCAAAGCATCAAGCATCCTATTGAACCCACGTCGGTCATCAACGGGATAGACAGCCAAAGAGCCTTCGGGGGCAGCCACGACCACATGATGGTATCCCTGACGCATAAGCGCCAGCGATATCGATGCGGTAAAACCCAGCACCGCAGAAAGAACCTCAGCGTGGCTTGCGTGCTCAAAATCGCACGCAAACGCACCAAACAAGATGGCAATAGCGTGGTCTTGTGGGCGCGAAGCCTCGCGCACCAGCATGTCGTCAAAACGCGTCGACAGCTTCCAGTGAATCGACTTAACGGCATCACCCTCGTGATAGGGCCTTATGTCAAAGACCTCGGAGGCATCTTGGCCGCTTCGATGGGGATCGTAGCTCGTGCCCTCAAGACCAGCAGAAGCACTTTGGTTAGGAACAACCTGGATGTCGAGCACCTCGGGATAGACCGTAAACAACCCATGAAAGTCTGCATTCTCGAGAGCAAGCGACGTAAAGCCCATCTCATCGACCAGGCGCGCGGTGTCAAGGGTAATCGTGTGCGCACCGCAGACGGTCGAATCGAGCTCCAGCTCAAACAAAGCGGGCCTGCCCGTCGCGGGGGCAAGACTTACGGGATAGACCGTCCGCGCTCCCGTCAGCTGGTTATAAACCGAAAACGACAGCTCCATACGACCGCGAAACATAAGCGGGCGATCCAGTGTGATGCGCAATACAAGAGGCGCGTTTACAACACACGACCGAGGAAGCTCAAAGCTAAGCTTAAGCAAGGCAACGCTCGAACGGCACGCCGCCACCGTAATCACGGGCATGGCGATCAACGCCGCGGCAGCAGCAAGCGCAGCCGCATTGGCGGTAAACACGAACGTGGCGAGCAGGAGCGCGACGGACGCGATATAGGTAATCTTGTTGGCAATCATGGGCGTAACGTAGGACGCAAAAGGTACACGATCCGCTACGAGCGGCCGCGAACCTGACCCATAGACGGGGCGGGAACGGCAGCGAGGATGCGGTCGAGGACGTCGGCGGCGCCAATCGATTCAATACGGGCCTGGGGGCGTAAAACGAGACGGTGGGCGCAAACAGCCTTAAATACCTCGCGCACGTCCTCGGGCACCACATAGTCGCGCTCACGAATCAATGCGCAGGCGCGCGCCATGCGGGTGAGCGCGATAATGCCGCGGGGGCTCACGCCCAGCTCGACAAGATCGTCATTACGGGTCTCCTCGCACAGGCGGACGATATAATCCAGCACCGTGTCGGCAACCTGTACGCCGCCCAGGTAGTTTTGGATATCGAGCAGGTCATCGCAGGCAACCATGGGCCTAATGTCGTCGAGCGGGTTGGCATAGCGACGGGCCTTGAGGATATCAATCTGGTCCTGGCGCGACGGATAGCCAACAGACAGGCGAACCATAAAGCGATCGAGCTGGCTATCGGGCAGCGGTTGCGTGCCGGCCGAGCCCACCGGGTTCTCGGTTGCGATACACACAAAGGGACGCGGGACCTGATGTGTCTGCCCGTCGATAGTCACCGCGCGCTCTTCCATAACCTCGAGCAGGGCCGACTGCGTCTTTGCGCTGGTACGGTTAATCTCGTCGCCCAGCAGCATGTTGCAGTTGACGGCACCCCACACAAAGCGAAACGTGCCGGTGTCGCGGTCGAACATCGTAAAGCCCGTTATGTCCGAAGGCAGGGTATCGGGCGTAAACTGCACGCGCTTAAAGTCCAGACCCAGCGCACGCGAAAGAGCCAGGGCCAGCGTCGTCTTGCCGGTACCGGGCACATCCTCCAACAGGATATGACCGCCAGCATAGATAGCCATGAGCGCCTTCTCGATCACATCGCGCTTGCCCAGCAGGGCGCGGCTCACTTCGTTGATGATTCTGCTTGACTGTTCGACGATCACGGTTACTCATTTCCTCGGTAAGCTGCCTCGGCCGTCGCGGCCGCCAGCTGTGCTTTCAAAACGTTCAGATCAATGGGCTTGCCCACATGTCCGTTCATGCCCACGCTGCGCGAGCGCTCAACGTCCTCGGTGTAGTCATTGGCGGAAAGCGCAATGATGGGAATGACAGCGGCATCCTCATGATTAAGTCCTCGAATCTGCTCCGCCGCTTCCCAACCGTTGAGCACGGGCATCTGAATATCCATAAGGATCGCATCGTACGTGCCCGTGGGCATGCTCTGAAATCGCTCAACAACCGCCTGGCCGTTTTCGGCACGATCAACCGCCGCGCCTCGTCTTGCCAGCAACTCAATCACGATCATGGCATTGATTTCGTTATCCTCGGCCAACAGGAATCGCTTGCCCTCAAACTGATAGGTAAACGACAAGTCAATGGAATCGCGCGCCGTCTCGAGGGTCTGCTCCTTACGTTTAAGGTCCTCGATCTGCTCCGACGTGGCCAGTCGCAGCGGAATGTAGGCCGAAAACGTTGAGCCGCGACCGGGCTCGGTATCGACGACGATCTCGCCGTCCATCAGGTCGACGAGCGCGCTCGTAATGGCCATGCCCAGACCCGTTCCGCCGTAGCGGCGAGCGATAGTGCGGTCTTCCTGCTCAAACGGTTTAAAGATTTTGCTGACGTAGCGCGGATCCATACCCTTGCCTGTGTCGCGCACGCGCAGCATATAGCTCACGCCGCCGTCTGCCCGGTACATCTCGCGCAGGGTTACGGTAACGCTGCCGCCCTGCTCGGTAAACTTGACCGCGTTGGAGATAAAGTTGATGACGATCTGCGACAGGCGTATGCGGTCGCCCACGACAAAAACGTTTTCGCAGTCCTCCAGATTGACCGAGTACGTAAGCCCTTTGTCGGCTGCCTGCGAGCTAAACATGCGCTCGATCTCGTCGGCAAACAGACGCATATCAAACGGCGCATCGTCAAGGCGCACGCGCCCGCTGTTGAGGCGACTCATGTCGAGCATGTCGTTGATAAGCGAAAGCAGGTAAGCCGAAAGCTGCGAGGCACGAGACAAGTCATCCATCAGGCGAGACTCATCCGCATGATGCTCGCGGGCAAGCGAAATCATGCCCTCGATGCCATTGAGCGGCGTGCGGATCTCGTGGCTCATCTGGTTCATATAGTCCGTGCGCGCGTTGGCGGTCTCGACGGCGCGATCGCGCTCGGACTCTGCCTTGGCGATACGCTCGTTTTCGGTCGTCACATCGACTGCAGAAACCAGATACTGCGTGCCGTCTTGAATGAGCGCAATCGTAAACCTAATGCTGAGCTGCGTTTTTTCTCCATGGGGCGCATGGTAGGAGCACAGAAGGTTCAGCGGAGTCGCGTGGTCCCAGTCCCTCACCTGTCGCTGTATGCGAACACGGTCGCTATCGGGAATAAAACGGTACAGCGTCTCGATGTCGTCGCCAATACGCTCGGGCGATACGCCAAAGACGCGTTCAAAATTTGGGGTGATATAGAGCGGAAGACAGTCGCTGGCACGCAAGACCAGCGCAACGTTGGGCCCTTGCTGCGCAAGCGCCTCTTCAAACAGTCGACGCGCTCGGTCCGCGTCGCGCTTCTCGTGTGAACCGAACAGCCCCAATATGCCCCCTTTTATATTTCGGGGTTTAGTCTACCAGCTCAAAGGCACTTTACAGAGATAATACCCAGCTAAAGTTAGCAATTAATGATGCAAAACGCGCCCGAGGCAACCATGCCATCGAGCGCGTTTTGTTACTCGGGCCAAATAAACTGGGTGCGGCCGGCCTCTCCGCCATCAATCAGCAGACTCTGCCCGGTCATAAACCGGTTGGTCACGCCCACGAAGTAGATCCACTCGGCGATCTCTTGGGCAGTGGCCCAGCGCTTGAGCGGTGTGAGCTCCATAATCTGATTCCACAGGCGCTCGTCTTCCATCACGCAACGGTTGAGCGGCGTGATAACGCCGCCCGGGTCCACACTGTTGGCGATGGCCTGCGGCGCCAGGCGGTTTGCAAGGTTCTTGGTGTAGGCGATAACGCCGCCCTTGCTGGCGGCATAGGCGGGAAACTCCGATCCCGTATGCCCGCTCGCCGACCCCACATTGACCACGGATGTAATGGCCGGCGCCGGCTTGGCGGCAAGCCCCTCCCCCACAAAGGCGTAGTGCTCGGTCACGTTGATGGTGCCACGCAGGTTGGCGGCAATATCGTCGGCCGAATCCTGTGTACCGGCAACGTTCACGATCACCTGGGGTTCAAGCTCGTCTGGAAACGAATCCGGCTCGCAGACATCAACGATCAGATGGCGATAGTGCTCGTGCTCGACTGCCGCCGGCAGCAGATCAAAACCCACGACCTCGTGACTCTCGTCCAAAAAGCGCTGCACGCACGCGGCTCCAATACCACCCGAAGCACCCGTGATCAAAACCCGCATACTTGCTCCTTAGGCGATTGCGTGGCGCTCGAGGTACTCGGCGCCCACATTCTCACGCTCCCAGCCACGCACGACCTTGTAGCCCACGGGGCTCAGGAAGACCTCGCACAGCAGCTCGGCAACAGCGCCGGTCAGCGAGCACATAAGGACCTGTACCCAGGTCCAACCAAAGAACGTGTGGCTCACCACAATGGCAAAGACCAGGTTGTCGATAAACTGGCCAACACCCGTGGACACATAGGAACGGAAGGCAAAGCTCGCAAAGTTATTCTTTTTGAGCATACGGCCGAGCGACTGGTTGAGCGTGGAGTTAACCACGGCAGAAACGAGCATTGCCAGCGAAGAGCCCAGCACCACGTACCAGGTGCCGCCAATGGTGGCGTTAAGGGCGGTGTTGACCTCGATCATGCCCGTGTCATAGTAGGCGCCCCACATGCCGGGCGTGAGCGAGCACAGCCAAAAGCACAGACTCACTGCCAGGTTGACCGCCAGCGCGAGGATAGAGATTTTGATGGATGCCTTGGCGCCAAAGCGCTTGCAGATCATGTCCTGGCACAAAAACGAAACCCAGCTCACCACAAAGCCGCAATCGAGTGCCAGATACGGCAGGCTGATGAGCTCTTTGTTGGCCAGCAGGTTCATCATGATGACGCTCACGAAAAACAGCGAAACCGTTGCCGCGGGAATGCTCCGCAACAGGACCTTGTAGTCCTCCATGACCTTCTTGATCATTATGTACTCCTTTGGTTTTAGGTTTAACGAGCAGGATATCGGACCCGAACTGCTCGGCCGCCACGGTCTTGAGGCGACGGTGGGTATGATAGCCGCTCACGCGGCGGCAGGCAAGCAAACGGCGCGGCAGCCCCGCAAGGCCACCGCGCCGGTGCACTAAAACGTTACGTTGCCAAACTCCGACAGGATAAGGTCGGGGTTGTGGTCGGTTGCCCAGTCCACGTTCCACGGACTCGTGAACAGCAGCAGCTTGCCGCCGCGCATGTCCTCGACACGCAGCGTGTCGCGCGTGAGCGAAAGGCCCGGGATATCGATAGTGTCGGGGTCGTTCTGGATCCAGCGGATGTCCGTATAGGGCAACGGCTGGCGACGAACCTCAACACGGTACTCGGCCTTAAGGCGGCGCTCGAGCACCTCAAACTGCAGCACGCCGACCACGCCCACGATGACGCTCTCCATGCCGGCACCCAGCTCGCGGAAGATCTGGATGGCGCCCTCCTGGGCAAGCTCCTCCATGCCCTTTACGAACTGCTTGCGCTTGAGCGTGTCGACCTGCGTAATGCGAGCGAACATCTCGGGGGCAAACGTCGGGATCTGTGGATACTGCACGTGGCGCTTGCCGGAGCACACGGTGTCGCCGATGCTAAAGATGCCCGGGTCGAACAGGCCCACGATATCGCCCGCATAGGCCTCGTCCACGATGGCGCGGTCGTCGGCCATCATCGAGGTGCCCGTCGCCAGCTTGAGCTTGCGGTTACCCTGCACATGGAAGGCATCCATGCCGCGCTCGAACTTGCCCGAGCAAATGCGCACAAAGGCAATGCGGTCGCGGTGGTTCTTGTCCATGTTGGCCTGGATCTTAAACACGAAGCCGCTAAAGTCGTTCTCGGCGGGCGCGACCGGCTCGCTGGTGAGTGTATCGGTATAGGCGCGCGGCGTCGGGGCCAGACGCAGGAACTCTTTAAGGAAGGGCTCCACACCAAAGTTGGTGAGTGCCGAGCCAAAGAACGCCGGGCTCAGCTTGCCGCAGGCCACGGCATCCAGGTCGAGCTCGTCACCGGCGCCATCGAGCAGCTCGATGTCGTCCATCAGGTTCTTGTGGTTCTCCTCGCCAATAAGCTCGTCCATGGCCGGATCGCCCAGCTCGGCCTCGACCTCGGCGACCTTCTTGGTGGCGTTGGCGTGGCCGTCGCCCTCAAAGGCAATGACGCGACGGGTCTGACGATCGAACACGCCGCGGAAGTTGCGCCCGCTGCCGATCGGCCAGTTCATGGGATACGTATTGATCCCCAGAACATTCTCGATCTCTTCCATGAGCTCAAAGGGATCGCGAGCCTCGTGGTCGAGCTTGTTCACAAAGGTAAAGATGGGAATATGGCGCAGCGTACAGACCTTAAAGAGCTTTTTGGTCTGGGCCTCGACGCCCTTGGCGCCGTCGATGACCATGACCGCGGCGTCGGCAGCCATAAGGGTACGGTAGGTATCCTCCGAAAAGTCCTGGTGGCCGGGGGTATCGAGGATGTTGACGCAGGCGCCGTTGTAGGTGAACTGCAGCACCGAGGAGGTAACGGAAATACCGCGCTCCTTCTCGATGTCCATCCAGTCCGAGACGGCATGCTTGGCCGAGCTCTTGCCCTTGACCGAACCGGCGGTCTGGATGCTGCCGGTATAGAGCAGCAGCTTCTCGGTAAGCGTGGTCTTACCGGCGTCCGGGTGGCTGATGATCGCGAATGTGCGGCGCGACGAGATTTCATCCGACAGGCTTGCCATGCGGATCCTTTCTTGCATTGAATGCATTACGTCGTTGTAACCGCACTATTGTAGCCGCGAAATCCCGCTCTAGGGCGCCTATCAGGACAAATTCATCAGTTGGGGCCTGGGTAGCCGGCCCAATCCGAATTTGTCTCTTGCGTAACTGTACATAGTGTATATATACTGTGCTTACCGGTTATATACACGTGTAGCCCAACAGCTAAGGAGCCGCTGTGGACATCATCCTATCCAATTCGAGCGACAAGCCCATCTACGAGCAAATAGCCTCGCAAGTCAAAGCTCAGATCCTTTCGGGCGCGCTCGCTTCGGGAGCCAAACTCCCCAGCATCCGTGCACTCGCGAGCGATCTTGGCGTGAGTGTCATCACCACCAAGCGTGCCTACGCCGACCTGGAGCAGCTCGGGTTTATCTGCACCGTGCAGGGCAAGGGCTGTTTTGTCGCCGAGGGCAACCAAGAACTCTTGCGCGAAAACCAGCTCTGCCATATCGAAGAGCTACTTGCGAAAGCGGCGAGCCAAGCCGAAGCCTTGGGCGTCACGCGCGACAAGCTGCACGAGATGCTCGACCTCGTAGCCCCCGAAACCATGCAGTAGCCATCTGCAAGAAAGGCTATACCATGCAAAACTTGCTAGAAATCAAAGGTGCATCGCGCCGCGTGAGCGACCGTTTCTCGCTGCGCGACGTCACGCTTGCCGTGGAGCCCGGTCAGATTGTCGGCTTTGTGGGCGTAAACGGTGCCGGCAAGACGACGACTATTCGCGCCGCGCTTGGGCTTATCAAACTCGATGTCGGCGAGGTGCACCTGTTTGGGCAGCGCTGTGGCGCCGACGCGCCCGATGAAGCGCAGCGCTGCTTGCACTCCCGCGTCGGTCTTGTCCTGGACACGTGCCCCTTCCCCTCCACGCTCAAGGTGGGCCAGGTCGAGACGCTCGTAGGCCCGGCGTACCCCACATGGAGTCGCGAAACGTTCGCCGGATTCATCAACCGATTTGGCCTCGATCCCAGGACAAAGGTCAAGGACCTCTCCCGCGGCATGGGCATGAAACTGCAGCTTGCCTGTGCGCTCAGCCACAATGCCAAGCTGCTCGTTTTGGACGAAGCCACCGCGGGCCTCGATCCCATGGCACGCGAGGAACTGCTTGATGAGCTGCTTGCCTTTGTCGCCGACGGCCAGCGCAGCGTGCTGCTCTCGAGCCACATTACGTCCGACCTCGATCGCACTGCCGACCGCGTCATCTGTATCGATAACGGCTCGATTGTGTTTGACCTGCCGCGCGAGGACATTACCGACCGCGCCGGCATCGCCCACTGTACCCAAGCACAGGCCGCCGAGCTTACGGCTTGCGTCGAAGGCGCCCGCGCCGCCCACCACGCCTACAGCGTGGACGTGCTCGTGCCCAACCGTCGCGATACGCTCGAGGCCTTTCCCGAGATTCCCTGCGATCGGGCAACCATTGATGACTATCTGCGCCTCATGCTGAAAGGGGCTTCGAAATGAAACGCGCCTTTATGTCCGAGCTCGCCATCGTTCGCACGCTCATCCCGAGCATTGCGGGCGTCGGCCTGTTCATCTTCGTCGTGTTGACCCTCGCCAACGCATCGGATGGCGATTCCGGTATGAGCGCCGGCGCCTGCGCGGTCAGCGCCATGTCGCCCATCACGGTCATGAATTCGCTAGCCGGCTTCGACAATCAAAATGGCTGGGAGCGTTATCGGGCGACGCTGCCCTTCTCGCGCAAAGACATTATTTGTGCCCGCTACCTGTGCATCGTTGTCTTCTCGGCCATCATGGCCTGCGCCGCCGTGCTTTTGAACATCATCGTCCTTCCGCTCTTCAACAGTGCGGGCGTGACCTCGACAGGACAAACCGTCTTTGAGATCGCAATCGCCTCGGCAGCCTCGATGCTCATCTCACTCATGATGGTATTTCTGGCGCAGCCGCTGTTCTTTCGCTTTGGACACATGGAGGCGCTGCGCCTTTCCGTCGGCCTGTTTGCCCTGCTCGGATGCCTTGCCATGGCCGCACTGAGCTCCTCCAACCCCATCAGCAACTGGCTTATGTCGATTGCCGGGGCGAACCCCGATCCTGCCGTCCTCGGCTGTCTGTGCGCAGGAATTGCCGCGCTGGCCCTCGTGCTATGCGCACTGAGCTGCGCCGTCAGCACCAAGGTTTATCGAGTACGCGATCTGTAAGCATGCGAGTCTCGATCCACGAAGGGAGTGATCGCCCCCCTCCCCGCAAATCCGTGGCAAACGGCATGTCCCCGGCGTGCGCCACCGCGCTACTTGCGCAGCGGCTTGGGCAGCGGAATGCCCGCTGCGATGACTGCGGCGATGATCATGCAGACGATACCCTTGAGCGGGAAGCACATAAGCAGCAGGCCCACGACCATGACGGGCTGACGCATAACGGCGCCCATCGTCGAGGCGGTGCAGACGGCGACGCAAAAGACCGGATCGGCGCCGGTAAGGATAGCGAAGCCGTAGCCCAGGCTCACGCCCGAAAAGATGACGGGGAAGAAGTGGCCGCCGCGCCAGCCAAGGTTGATGAGGGCGGGCGTCAGCATGGCCTTGACAAGACCGGTTGCAATAAGCACGCCAGCGGGGATGGTCATATAGGTCTCCATGAGCACATCGGCCTGCGTCTCGCCGGCAAACATGGTGTAGGGCAGGACCGTGCCGCAGATGGCGAGTGCCAGACCGGCCAGCATGGCCTTGACGACAGGGCGCTCCCCTATGACGTGGGCCAATACCTCGCTCGCGTGCTCAGAGACAAAGTACAGCCAGCCGCAGATTGTTCCGATCAGCGACAGAGGAATGAGCCAGGTAAGCTCCAGGTTGCCCACCTCGGCGGCCTCGAACCTGGGCATGCCCATGCCGCCGCCCACAAGCTGGCCAAGCAGCAGGTAGGTACCCAGACCGCCGGCAATCGCAATGCCGTAGACCACGGTCTTTTGCGCCTTGGGCAGCTTGATGGTGATCTCGTCGGATTCGGAGCCCTCGTCGCCGTTGGCGTCCTGGCCGTCGGCGCTGCCGGCGAGCGGCGCCACAAAGCCAAAGACGGGCGCGGTGAAGAGCGCCGTCAGGGCAGCCTGAGTACCCAGCAGCGTGAGCTGCCTAAACTCGGCGCCAAAGCGATGCATGCGGTCGCCGACCCAGCTGCACAGACCTGCGATAACGCCGGTCAGGCCGGCCTCCGGTCCAATGCTTCCGCCAAACAGCAGCGGCAGCAATGCCGCAAGCGAAAGCTTGCCCAAGTTGTCGTACGGGTAGCGGCCGTCGCGCTTTACCTTGGCCATTACCTGATTGAGATCATCGGTCTTGGTGCCCGTAAGCTTTTCGTACAGGCCGATCAGCAGGCCGCCCAGGAGGCAGACGAAAAACGGGTACGGCAGAAAGCCAAACGGGCCGCTTGCGAGCTCGGGCGAAGCGACGCCCAGCATATGCGGGATCTCGGTCCATAGATAGTCGATACCGTGCTCCATCGCAAAAAAGAACAGCCAGACCGCGGCGCCTGCAAACGCACCGGTCACGGCAACGCTCACTAAAAACAACGCACGATTTTTGGGTTTTGCAAGGTTATCCATCGGGGCCTCCCGTGGTCAAAATCGACAAGGATACGTTTTATTGTAAGACGGGCACAGCGCGGACGTGCCGACCATCCACGCCGCGAACGGCGCTATTGGGCGCCGCACGTGCGATAGGCCTACGGCTTAGCTGCCGATAATCGATGCGATCTCGTGCAGGTCCTCGACAAAGTAAATGCCTTGCTGGCGCCTCGGGCTCGAAAGCCCCTTATCAATCATGTGCTCGAGCAGCGCCTTGAGGTCGTTGTAGTAACCGTTCAGGTTGTACAGAATGCACGGCGTGCTCAGATGCCCCAACGATACAGCCGACATGACCTCGGCGATCTCCTCGAGTGTGCCCGTGCCGCCCGGAAAGGCGATAAACGCATCGCCGAGCTCGATCATCTTGGCCTTGCGCTCGGCCATGTCGCTCGTCACGATAAGGTCATCGATACCGTCGTGCTGATACTCCGCCTCGATAAAAAAGCTTGGCTCCACGCCGGTCACGTGTCCACCGGCATCGAGCACGCTATCGGCAAGCGCGCCCATCAGCCCCGACTTGGACCCGCCGTATACCAGCGCGTGGCCGTTGGAGCCAATCCATGTGCCGAGCTGCCGCACCGCAGGCAGAAACGCCGGGTCGTTACCGACGCTGGCACCCAGGTATACCGTAATATTCATATTTTTGTCCCCCTCATCGTGACGCGCGGCGCCCGCCCTAGCGTTGGCGTCGGCGATATTCGCGCACGCGGCGCGACAGGTCGGCGAGCTCATCGCGGTCGAGCTCTTCCAAATGCTCAAGATCATCCATAAAGCGCGCCATGGTGTCCTTTTGGCGCATCTTGATGAGCGTATTGCAGTAGTTCACTGCCACGCCCGTGAGCATGGCGATGTAGAAGATGCTGATGACGCTCAGGACGACGGTGATAGCGCGGGCAACCGGCGTCTCGGCCGGGATATCACCAAAGCCGATCGTCGAGACCGTCTCAAAGCTAAACCACAGGCCATCGCCAAACGTAAGGGTCGTGGGCTCGGACAGCCAGACGGCCGTCGAGCACAGCAGATAGAAGACGAGAAACAGGCCCGTGATGCGCGCAAAGCCAGCCTGGCGCAACACGTCAGCAAGCGTCCTCAACTTATTCATCGCGACCCCTTTTCCAGACGCCCAATCACATTCGCTCGTTATTGTCCCACACCCGGCACTTGGGGACGCTCCTTTTATGCCGGACAGATTGGGACTGTCCCCAACTGCCGGCACATAAGGAACGTCCCTAAGTGCCAACTCCCCAAGTGCCAACTCCGGCAAAGAGTGTCCCCAGCGACTAGTCGTTTAAGAACGTCCCCAATGACTACCCATCTGCCGGGTGTTAGGGTGGCTGAGCTGGTATCCTTATGCGGTATTATCTCGACTCGATGGGATTGCATGTGAAACCTTCCGCCGTCCTTCGCTTAGCTCTATATCGCGCCCTAGCCGTCGCGCTTGCCGCACTCACCGTGCTGAGCGCCGTCATGCCCGCCCCTGCCTTTGCCAACGACTCCGACCAGCAGGTCAAGACGGTCCGCGTCGGTTGGATCGTCGGCAACAACGGCTTCCAGGAAGGCATGCCGGGCGAGCGCCTCTCGGGATGGGGCTACGAGTACCTCCAGACCCTCTCGTATTACACAAAGGGCTGGAAATACGAATATGTTAGCGGCACCTTCACCGAGCTTATGGACATGCTCGAGGCAGGCGAAATCGACCTCATGCCCAACATCTCGTATTCGGCAGAACGCGAGCAGAAGTTGCTTTTTTCCTCAAACCCCGAGGGCACCGAACGCTACTACATCTACGCCAGGCCCGATCATGAAGACCTGTCCCGCGGCGATCCCCAAGCACTCCAAGGCCTCACCATCGGCTGTAACCCTGGCGTTATGCAAACCGCCGTCGGCCAGCAGTGGCTCGCCAACGAAGGCATCACCTGCACCTATAAAGAAATCGACACCGGCGGCGCCCTCTTTGAGGCGCTTGCGGCCGGCGAAGTCGACGCCATCATCATGAACGACACCATTTCGTCGCCCGATGCGTCGCCCATGTTCTACGTAGGCTCGAGTAACTACTATTTTGCCGTCCCCAAAAGCCGTCCCGATCTGATGGACGACATCAATGCCGCCATGACATCAATCTCCCGCGTCAACCCGCGTTATAACGATGAAGTCAAGTCGAGCTACTCGGCCCAAAACAGCGGCTCATCATCGCTCACCGCTGCCGAAACCTCTTGGCTCAAGGCAAACGGCAACACCATCACGCTCGGCTATCTTGTCAACCAGCTTCCCTACTGCACGCAAAATGACGATGGCGAGATGGAGGGATCGCTCACCTCGCTTGCAACGACGCTGCATGACAAGTTTGGCATTACGGTTAAAACCGTCGCATTCTCAAACAACGAGAAGATGGTTGAAGCCCTTTCCGACGGAACCATCGATGCCGCCCTGCCATTCTTTCGCGACTACTGGCTTGCCGAACAGAAGGGGGTCACCCAGTCAAACTCGATGGGAACGATTTCCCTAACCGCTATTCACGTCAGTAACGACCTAGACAGCGACCTAAAGGACATCGCTTGCACAGAGAACGCGATCATCAACCGGTTTGAGCTCGAAAGCCTCTTCCCCGACGCGACGGTAACCGAATATCCGAATAAAGACGAAGCGCTCAATGCTCTCCGTGTGGGAAAGGCACATTGCATCGTTGTCCCCAGCACGCGCCTGGAAACCATCCGCGACACCTACGACATCGAGGATTTCGAAACACAGGAACTCACCAACACCGCAGAACTATCGTGTATGATTTCGCGCGGCAAGCCCGAGCTGTTGGGAATCATTAACAAGGGCATCATCAATGCAGGCGAATCGCTCTTTGCAAGCAGTTATTCCCCCACATCGTACTCGGCGCAAGAATCGGACACGTACCAGTTTATCTACCGCAACCGCACCGCCATTGTGGCTGTCGCCATCGGCATTTTGTCCATCGGCATCGTCATCCTTGTCTGGTCGCTTTACCGCGCACGGAAGGAACGGCAGAAAGCCGTTGCCGCCAACGCCGCCAAAACCGCTTTCCTCACGCGCATGAGCCACGATATTCGCACGCCGCTCAACGGTATCCTGGGGCTTATCGAAATTGAGGAACTGAACGAAGACGACATACAAGCCGCACGCGAAAGTCGCGCCAAGGCACGCGTCGTCGCCAATCACCTGCTATCGCTGATTAACGACATCCTCGAGATGGGCAGAATCGAGGAGCGCAAGGTAGTACTCGAGCACGAATCATTTAACGTTAAAGAACTGTGCGATGATGCACTCGTACTGTGCAAGCTCCGCGCATCGAGCTGCGGCATAACAATGACAGACGTCAGCGAACCTTACGCCCTCGGCCAATACATGTTCGGCAGTCCCACCCATATTCGACAAATCCTCATCAACCTGCTCAACAACAGCATTAAATACAACAAGCGCGGCGGAACCGTCACGTTTATGTCGACTATCAAACCGCTCAACGACGAGCGTGCACTCTTTTGCTTTAGCGTCTCGGATACCGGCATTGGCATGACTCCCGAGTTTTTGAAGCACATTTACGAGCCGTTTGCCCAAGAAGGCGCAGATGCGCGCAGCAAGTTCCAAGGAACCGGTATTGGCATGTCAATCGTCAAATCGTTCCTCGACATGATGGACGGCACGATTGAGATTTCGAGTGAAGTGGGCGTGGGAAGCACGTTCAACGTCCAGATTCCGCTCGATATCGACAAGAACCCTCAGATACAGGGACGTACGAATAAGCAGGAAACCAGTTGCTCGCTTGCCGGCATGAACGTTCTTTTGGCAGAAGATAACGAGCTCAATGCCGAGATTGCCCAGGCCCTGCTCGAAAGCGAAGGCATCGTCGTAACGCGGGCCGCCGACGGCAACGAAGCGGTCGACCTATACGTTGGTCATCCCGCTGGCAGCTTCGATGCGATCCTGATGGACATTATGATGCCGGGCATGGATGGCTACGAGGCAACCCGCGCGATTCGCCTGAGCGAGAAGGCCGATGCAGCCGACATCCCCATCATCGCGCTCACCGCCAACGCCTTTGTCGAGGACGCACAAGCGGCACGTGACGCCGGCATGAACGCCCATCTGCCCAAACCGCTCGACTTTAACAAGCTCAAAAGCATGCTCGCCCGCATCAAGCAAAACGGAACTGTTTCGCTATAGTTTGTGCCCAACTGTCATGCACAGTTAGAAAGGAAGCCGACGATGTTTAGACCCTTACGCCGAAAGAAACGTGCCATCACCGACGAGGAGGCGCGCGAGCTGCTGGCCACCTGTAAGCGCGGCGTCTTTGCCGTTAACGGCGATGATGGCTACCCATACGCCATTCCCGTCAACTACTTCTTTGACCCCAAACACGACAAGATTTATTTCCATGGCGCCAAGGCTGGCCACAAGGTCGATTCGCTCAAGCGTGACGATAAAGTCTGCTTTACCGTGTACGGCAACGAGTGGTACAAGGACGACGACTGGGCTCCCTACGTTATGAGTACCGTTGTCTTTGGTCGTTGTCGTCTGGTAGATGAAGCGCCCGCGTTTATCGAGGACAAAGTCCGTCAGCTCGCGCTTAAGTACTACCCTTCTGCCGAAGAAGTCGAGGAGGAGATCGCCAAAGACATAAAGGGCGTCCAACTCTACGAGATTTCGATTGAACATCTTTGCGGCAAGCAGATTCATGAAAAGTAGCGAATGCGGAAAACGCGCTCGCTACCCTCTGCACCCCATGTGCCCACGCATTTTGACGGCGTGGGCACATGGGGCAGCACTCGAATCGAGCGCCCCCTATACCCCAAAAACGTAGCGGTCCAGGCGCTCACACGCCTCCTTTACCCGCGAAAGCGGCAGTGCCAGATTCACGCGGATGTGACAGGGCCCGTGGAACGGGCGGCCGTCCTGATACCCCACGCCCACGCGCGCCCCCTCGTCGAGCAGCCACTGAATATCGCGGCCATGCTCGAGGCACCACTCGGTGCAGTCCAGAAACACCATGTACGTGCCCTGCGGACGCGAATAGCCCACGCCCTCAAAATGCTCGTCCACGTAATCGCAGAAGTAGTCAATGTTGCCCTGGATGACCTGATTGAGCTCATCGACCCACTCGTAGCCCTGCGGCTGGTAGGCGCCGATAAGCGCGTGCATCGAAAGGACGTTCATCTCGTTGTAGTGGGTCTTGTTGGACACGGCGCACACGCGGTCGTGCAGTGTCTCGTTATAGATGATGTGGTAGCTGCCGACCAGGCCCGCCAGGTTAAACGTCTTGCTCGGCGCATAGAGGGCGACCGTGCGCATGCGGGCATCCTCGCTCACCGACTGCGTCGGGATATGCTTGTGGCCCGGCAGGATGATATCGGACCAAATCTCATCCGAGATCACCACACAATCGTGCTGGCGATAGATGTCCATGGCACGTTCGATCTCGTCGCGCTCCCATACGCGACCGCAGGGATTGTGCGGCGAGCAGAACACCGCAGCATGGATGTGGTTTTGGGCGAGCTTGCGCTCCATGTCCTCAAAGTCCATGCGCCACACGCCCTGATCGTCGAGCTTAAGCGGGCTATGGACAATGCGATAGCCCGCAGCCTCGATGGACTTGGTAAAACCGATGTAGGTGGGGCTGTGGACCAGCACCGCATCGCCCGGCTGGACATACGCGCGCAGGGTCGACACGACGCCGCCCAGCACGCCGTTCTCGTAGCCGATATGCTCCGGGAGCAGGCCCTCGACGCCATTACGGCGGCTCTGCCATTCGATGATGCGGTCGAAGTACTCGGGGCGAGGATCGAAATAGCCAAACATGGGATGCTGGGCGCGCTGAATGATGTGCTCCTGGACCGTGGGCACCGTGGCAAAGTTCATGTCCGCTACCCACATGGGGATGCGGTCGAAGCCCTCGTCGGGCGCGTTCGGAGCCATGCCGGGGATTTCACCCCAGGAGTCAACGGCGATGGCGTCCATGCCGTGGCGGTCGATAAGCGAAGTAAAGTCGTATTTCATGCTGAGCTCCCGTGCAAAGCGGATTGTTTTGGTAGGCGTTATTGTCCACCAGCGTGGGCGATTTTGTCATGAGGGTTTGGCGTTGAATTTGGCGGGCGCCGGCGAATGGCCGGCTAGTCCCGCGCGTCGTTGACGGCGATTACCGTCAACCTGGTTCCATCAACCGTAAAGGATATGTCGAGCCCAGCGTAAGCCAGATGGTAGACGCGGTTTGGCTCGTGTTTGCTACCCGCGCGGCGAGAATCTTGACGAAGGACCTCTATCAAGCCGGGGAGCTTTGCGGGCGGAATCATATCCTGCAGCGCTTGCGGGAACTCGATATCGAGCTCTTGCCACGGAGCATCCTCAATCCAGCCGCCGGTCGCATCTGGATGGCAATCCGCAAACGGAATGTAGGGCTTAATGTCGTAGATGGGCGTGCCGTCGCGCAGATCGGCCCCTAGCACATGGATGATTGGGCCATCGTCGGTAAGCTCGACATGATCGAGTTTGACGCAGGTAAGCCCAATGGGATTAGGGCGAAACGGGCTGCGCGTGGCAAACACGCCCACGCGCTCGGCTCCACCCAGGCGCGGCGGGCGCACGGTTTTCGACCATTTTGCGTTGGTGCCGGACCTGTCCTGTGTTTTAGCGTCGACGGCAATATCTTTAGCCGTGCCGCCGGGCGTGCCGTTTTCGAAGCGCCAGAGCAGCCATAGGTGAGAGAAGGAGTCCAGGCCCTCAACCGCTGCATTGGAGGCAAATTCCGGCTCAAAAACGATGCGTCCCTGCAGATGGGGCGCCAAAAAACTGTTGCGCGGAATGCCGAACTTCTGCGGCAGGTCGGTATGTATGCGTGCAATAGGTTCCATGCCGGTCATTGTACGGCACAGGCGCGCGGGGCGCAGGCTGCGATTCTCTCTCATCGTCATCTGCATGCAACCAACGGTTGCTTGGAAGGACATCGGCTGCCGCGTATGCTTAAGCCAACAAGCACCAGAAAGGAGCCGTCATGGCCTTTGCAGAAAAACTCATCGCCGTCCGCCGCGCCAACAACCTTACCCAAGAGCAGCTCGCCGCCAAGCTCTACGTCACGCGCCAAGCCGTGAGCCGTTGGGAGCGCGGCGAAGTCACCCCGGGCATCGACATGATGAAGCTCATTGCCGCCGTTACCGGAGAGCCGCTGTCGCACCTGCTCGAAATGCCCGAGCACTATTGTCAGAGCTGCGGCATGGTGCTCACGCCCGACGACTGCGGCACCGATGCCGCGGGCGCCACGACCGACCATTACTGCAAGTGGTGCTACGACCGCGGCAAGTACACCTACGACACCACAATGGAAGCAATGATCGAGGATTGTGCCCCGCGCCTGGCACAAAACACCGGCATGTCGCCCGATGAAGCCGTCTCGCTCATGGGCGCCGTGCTGCCGCAACTGGAGCGCTGGCGCTCCGTGCAAGAAAACGAGGAGCGCTACGGTGCCGAGGCGCGAGCGCGCTATGGCGACGAGGCGATCGACGCCGCAAACGAAGCACTGCTGGATATGGATCCCGAGACATGGAACGACATGAAAGAACTTGAACGCGCTATTCTGGGCCAGCTCTCGATTGCCATGGGCGACGGCGATCCAAAGAGTAACGAAGCCCGCAAGCTTGTCGCAATGCACCGCCGATGGATTGGCCTTAACTGGGGACACGAGCCCCAGGACGAAGCATACCTGGGCCTCGCCAATGGTTATCTTGCCGACCAGCGCTTTGTTGACTACTACGACAAGCCCTGCGGCACCGGAGCCACGGCGTTTCTGGTACAGGCAATCGAGTCGTCGTTGACGCGTGCATAGACCGCGGCGGCTTTGGGTATTTCAATCGAAACCTCAACCGATTGGAGGCCCATGGCTACTGATCACGAGCTCGCGCTCTACGTTATGACCGGCTGCCCGTATTGCATAAAGGTCAAGCGTTTCCTGGCCGATAACGGCGTGACCATCCCCGAGCGCAACATCTCGACCGATACCGAAGCCGAGCAGGCACTCATCGCCATCGGCGGAAAACGCCAGGTTCCCTGCCTGTTTATTGACGGCGCACCGCTCTACGAGTCGGGCGACATCATCGCGTGGATACAGAAGAACCTGCTCTAGTACGCAATTGCAGTCGGCTCGCCCCGACGTCCAAGCCCATACGACCCAAACATGTACGCCAGCATCCAAAGTTGACGTTTTTCGACATCTTTGGATGCTGACGTACAGCTTTTCAATCTAGTCATTGGGGACGTTCTTGAATGACTAGTCGTTAAAGAACGTCCCCAACGACTAGTAGCCACAAAAGCGGGCAACAGGCGCAAGCGGCTGCTCGCGAAAGACGCGCTCGACAGCAGCGCGGTATTCATCGACCTTTTTGGTCTTGCGAACGAGCTTGTGAACGGTCGCGGGATCGGCGAAGGCGCATTTGGCGTAGAACCACCACTCCTTCATGCGAAAGACCGCGTTGTCCCCAATCTCGTCCGCATAGGCCGCAAACAGCATGTCGTGGAAGCGCTGCAGCTCAGCGGCCGTGGCAGCAGGGCCGCCCTTAACCATGCGAGCCAGCGCGGGGTTCGCGAGCAAGCCGCGCCCCAACATTACGTGGCGTGTTCCGGGATAGGCCCCCACCAGCGCATCCATGTCCTCAAGATCAAAGATGTCGCCGTTATAGGCCACGGGAAACGGCGCCCGCTCCAACGTCTCGCCGTAAAACTCTTTACGCGGCGAGCCCGTATAACGGTCCTTTTGCACGCGCGGATGCACGATCAGCTCTGCCAGCGGCATGCGGCAATAGAGGTCGAGCACGCGTTCGTACTCGTCATCGCTTTCCAACCCCAGCCTGGTCTTGACCGACACCGGCAAGGGTGAGCGTTCGCACACGTCGCTCAAGAACACCTCGAGCTCATCCAGGTTGCGCAGAAAGCCCGAACCCTTGCCTTTGGCAACAACCGTACCCGAGGGGCAGCCAAGGTTGAGATTGACCTCGCGGTACCCCATCTCGGCGAGCACCTGCGCCGCCCACACAAACTCGTCCGCATTCTTGGACATCAGCTGAGGTACTACGTTAAGCCCCTGGTTATTGGCAGGATCGACCTCTTTAAACGCCTTGCCACCAAAGCGGTTGCCCACCCGCGGCGGCGGCAAAAACGGCGTGTAATAACAATCGAGTGCGCCAAAGCACTCCGCATGCACGCGACGGAACACATGCCCGGTAATCCCCTCCATAGGGGCCAGCGATAAATTCATCAACATCCACTCTCAAATCAATGTGACAAAGGGACAGTCCCTTTGTCACATCCCATTCAAGCGGTTCAGGAACTCTTCGCAGGCGCGAGAACGCAGGCGATATTTTTTCCACACCAGATACGATGCAATGGTGAAGGGGCAAAAGGGCAGTCCCTTTGCCCCAAGCGCCGGCTACCGGACGCAAGCTAGTTGCCGTTCGCGAACGCCGCCCATATTTCGAGGTCTAATACTTTTCCCGAGAAGTGAACGGCTGTATTTGGACCCCCGAAGCATTGACATTTTTAGGCGTCAAAACCGCAGGATTTGACTGGCAAAACCGCAGGAAATTGCACGCCAAAAGTGTCGATGCTTCGGGAGTCCGTTTTCACTCGTTCACTTCTCGGGAAAAGTATTAGACCTCGATTCCGCAGTCCCCGATGTGACAAAGGAACAGTCCATTTGTCACATTCAGAATTGACCCCCCCCCCGCAATAGCTCATCGATGGCGGGATTCTCTATACTGGGTCACATATGACGGTATCGCGCCAAAGGAGAACGCCGTGACCACGTCGCAGATATCCCTGCTCGCGCTCATCTTGGTTGGGGGCATCGGCATCCTGCTTATCGGAGTGAGCGCGCTCATGAAGGCCGCCGCCCGCAAGAAAGCCAAGGCCTGTACCGCCGTGACCATGGGGACGGTCATCGACCATCGCTTTATGGGTGAAGGCAGAATGAATCCCGTTTTGGAATACACCGTCGACGGCACGCAATACCGCGCGAAAAAACAATTCCGTGGCATAAAGACCAAAAGCTTGTCGGGACTCCCCATCCGCACGCAAGCCACCGCCTACGAAGACGCCAAGGGCTGGCTGCACGTGCAGACAGGCCCCATCGCCCGCCTAGGCACCCTCGCGGAGCAGCTTTGGCCCCTCGGTAGCCAAATGACCGTGTACTACAACCCCAGCAACCCAGACAAAAGCTATGTCGAACGCCCCATCGTGGGCAACTTTGCCACACTGATGTTTAACATCGCAGGCTTCTTGCTCATCGCGATGAGCATCTTGCTCTATGTTCTTATCCAGCGCTAGCTCAAACTGATGCGCCCCGCGCCCCATGCGCCGCAACGACCGTTACGACACCAAGGATCAGCCATGGCAACACTTTCCGAACAAGAACGTAAGCGCATCCAGCGATACTGCATCTGTCCCAAGGTTGCCGGCGCGGCGCTTGCCATGGCATTCGTGCTGCCCTTATTGATTATTCCTTTCGAAATGATCGACGACATCGTCTTCCATCACGAAGGCTTCCAAGAGACGGGCATGATGACCGCCTTGGTGCTCACCGCCATCGAGCTCGTCATATTCTGCTACCGTGCCCTCGCGCCGCGTTTTGGCATGCGCGGCAAGCAGTGGAAGGAAATGCAGAACCGGCTCGCCATCGAGCAGAGCGAGAAAGACCGCTCGGCACAAATCGCAGGCGTTGTTGGCACGCAGGCCGCCGCACGCCTGCTCAAGAACAGCGACAACGAGACCGCACGCAACCTGGGCGGCGCGGCAGAAGTCGCCGCTGCCGTAGGCGCCGTCGCCACCGCGGCAGACGTGCTTGCCGAAAGCTTCGCCAACGCAAGGGCCATGGCAGAGGCCTGTGGCGTGCCTGTCCCCCGTGCAAAGAAGTGGGTCGTCGCGCTTGTGGCGCTGCCCCTCGCGATCGTGTGCGGCGCCTATATCCCGCAGCTGGCGCAGGGAAACATCGAGATGCAGGAGAACGCCGCGGCCGCGGCCGAGCAGATCGCCATCGCACGCAAGGCATTAGAGCCCTCATGCGAGTACGTGTCCGCCGATGACCCCTACGAGCGATATCAAGATTACGGCTATCACGTCCGCGGCTATCTGCACGACGGCGACTCCGATGCCCAGAAGACCTATACGTACCTGGATTTTGACAACAAGGGAACGCTCACGGAAGTGAGCTACGCGGCAGAGATCGACCCCGACGCGAGCCTTGAGGACAACCTCGCCCGCATCGAGCTCGACTTGGACGAACTTTCCTCTGTCGTCCAAACCGTAGACGTCAAGACCGTGAGTCCCGAGCTCCTAGCACCGCAAAAGCTCCCCGAAGAGTTTAGGCAGGCTTTTTTGAACGGTTCGCTCTACGAGAGAATCTCCATCAGGACGAGTGACAACCCCATCAAAACGTACTATTCGTTTGACACGGATCCCGAGGATGAATTTGACGAGTACACCCATCCAAGCATCCGTATCACATTGATGGGCAAAACGAGCTAGCCACCCAATGTGACAAAGGGACTGTCCCTTTGTCACATTATTCGGAGCGTAGGGCTTCCACAGGGTCTTTCTTGGATGCGCTGCGAGCCGGCAGCAGGCCGGCAACGACCGTCAGCAGCACCGAAATTACAATGAGCATCAGCGCGTCTTGAACGGGCAGGCTCATCAGGTTGGGCACCTGCTTGGCCGCAAGCGCCCAGGCATTAACCGGAAAGCTCACGGCCACCACGACGACAATGGCAAAGACGCCGGCAATGAGGCCTTCGATAAAGGTCTCGGCATTAAATACGTTGGCCACGTTGCGCTTTGACGCGCCGATCGCGCGCAGGATGCCAATCTCCTTTTTGCGCTCCAGCACGCTGATGTAGGTGATGATGCCGATCATGATGGAGCTCACCACCAAACTGATACTCACGAATGCGATGAGCACCAAGCTGATAGTATTCACGATGTCGGTCACCGAGCCCATGATGATGCCCATGTAGTCGGTATACGAGATTGCCTGCTCATCGTGGCCAGCAGCTTTGACCTGCTTGTTGTACGCATCGATGTAATCGAGCACGCGCTCCTTGGCCTCAAAGTCGCGCGGGAAAATCTTGACCGAAATGGGGTCCGCCTCGTCCGCATAGCCCAACGTGGTCAGATTGTTGTCGTAGGTGAGCTTCGACGCCTTGGCATAGCTCATCATGAGCGAGCTCAGATCCTCGGCGTCCATGTTGAAGTGGATGGCACGAGCAAAGGCGCCCGCATCCACGCGCATGGCGCTCGCCAGGTTGGCAAAACTCGAAGACATCTGCGTCGCCATTTGGTCCATGAACCCTGCCGCACCCGCCTTGAGCTGGGTTGATACCGTCGTCGCAATCTGCTCGCTGACCGCCTTCATCACCTGATCCATAGACTGCTGCAAATACGGAGCCAGCTGCTTTTGCACATAGTCGCCCATCACCTGCTGCAGACGCTCGGCCAAGGCATCGCCGCCCAACGCCTTGAGCTGAGCCAGGCATTGCTGGGCTGCGGCATCATTCTCAAGATACGCCGAGAATGCGGCAGCAAGCTTTGACGCGTCCTTAAGATCTTCGGGCGACAGCGCCTTAAACTGATCAGACTGCAGAAAGCCCTCAAACAGCTGGTTGGCAAGCGTTCCTACCTGCTGCATCTGCTCGGGCGTGAGTTCCAGACCGTCAAAGATGCCCGAGAAATCTGGGGCCGGCGCTTTGGCCATGATGTCGCTGAAGTCGATGTCCTTCCCAACGCCCGAAAGGTCAAGGTCCAGCCCGGACAAGTCGATACCAGAAAGGTCTATACCGCCGGCCGCACCCGAGAGCGCCGACGAATCGAGAGAGAACGCACTCTTCAGCGCCGCTTCGTCCACACCGAACATGCTGCCCAAATCCACGCCCTGTTTGGCCTCGCCTTGCAGTTCATCGAAAGACTTGCCCGTAAAGACATCCGTCTCGGGGTGGGCAAGCTGCTCCTGCACGATTTGCGAATCGGCAGCACGCTCCATAAGCTGGCGAGTCAGCGCATGCGTATAGGCAATGCCCGGGGACAATGCGCTCGCGTTTGCCGCCTCGTTGGGTCGCACCACGCCCACAATGCGCACGTCAATACCGTCGGCAACCTTGGCTTTCATAAAGTCGGCGTCGCCAGACATGTCAGTCCACATGCCGGTCTCTTCGTTTTTGCGATAGGCATCGGCCGGCGACAACACCTTAAACGTCGTGGACAGTGCATCGTCGTAGGTAAAGTCGCTGCCGGTCTTGGGCGTCTTGACCTTGCCGTCGGCCGTCATGGCACTGTTAACCAGGTCGTTGAGCTCATCGATATCCAGCGCGCCGATACTGTAGAGCGTGTAGTCGCCCACTGTTCCGCGGCTCGAAAGCACCATCACGGCCTCGTTGGCGGACGTAGGCCAATGGCCGGCAACGACATCGTACTGGCTGTCGAGCAGGCTCTGGTCGTCAATCATCTCGTTAAAGACCGAGGTTCCCATGGAATCCATGCTCACCGTTGCCGCCGAACTTGCGCCGCCGCTCATGGCCTCGGTCATAGCGTTGGGAACAAGGCGAACGGGCTTCTCGTCGCCCTTATTCGAACGATAGACGACCGGCGTCACGCCGTAACCATACTGAATAGCGTTGACCTCTTTGTCGATACCGTCGCCGCCGTCGTCAAGCCATGCCTTAAAGCTCGTCATATCGTTAGATTTAACACTTGCGAACATGTCCTTTACGGCCGTGACCACGGGAATCGTATCGGTTCCCTTAGCCTTGCCGCCGGTGGCGCCGTCGGACGCGTCCTTGTCCTCGGACGCCTCCTCATCCGTGGCCCCCTGTCCGCCCATCATAGACGACAGGTCGTAATCTTGTTTGGAAATCGTAAGCGGGTAGCTTGAGAGCGTGTCCTCCTCGACCTTTTTGATGTAGCCGTTTACGCCGTTGGAGAGCGCCAGAATCGCCGCGATGCCAATAATGCCAATCGAACCTGCAAAGGCCGTCATGGCCGTGCGGCCCTTCTTGGTCATGAGATTTCGGGCAGAAAGCCCCAGCGCCGTCACAAAGCTCATCGAGGTTTTGCGCGTGGGCTTGGCCTCGCGACGCGCGGCCTCGGCAGCATCAAAGGGATCTGAATCGTCGGTGACCTTGCCGTCCGCCAGGTTGACAATGCGCGTGGCGTACCTGTATGCCAACTCGGGATTGTGCGTGACCATGATGACCAGACGGTCGCGCGCAACGTCCTTGAGCAAATCCATGACCTGGACGGACGTCGTTGAGTCCAAGGCGCCGGTCGGCTCGTCAGCCAGCACAATCTCGGGGTCATTGATCAGGGCGCGGGCAATGGCCACGCGCTGCATCTGCCCGCCCGAAAGCTGGCTCGGGCGCTTGTCAACGTGCTCGCCCAGACCGACTGCCTCGAGCGCCTTGCGCGCACGTTGGCGGCGCTCGGCATGCCCCACGCCCGTGAGCGTAAGCGCCAACTCCACGTTTTCCAAAATGCTCTGGTGCGGAATGAGGTTATAGCTCTGGAACACAAAGCCGATGCGATTGTTACGATAGGCGTCCCAATCGCGGTCGCTGAAGTCCTTGGTCGAGATGCCATCGATCAGCAGATCGCCAGAATCGAAATGGTCGAGTCCACCAATGACGTTGAGCATCGTAGTTTTACCCGAACCCGAGGGACCCAGGATGGCTACAAACTCGTTATCGCGAAAAGACAGGCTTACGCTGTCGAGCGCTACCTGCGTAAACGACTGCGTAACGTACCTTTTGCAAATATCTCTGAGATCCAGCATGGACGGCAACCTCTCTCGCGCGGGCGCGCTCGCCCGCTCCCCCGCCGTTCGCATTCGACGCGTTTGTCCTACTCTATCCTCATTTTTGGCCGGTACCAGTGAGGAATGTAACGAACCGCGCCAAAAAACGAACGGGATGGCACGCCGCGTGGCGCACCATCCCGCATATAACATCCCCGATGCGACAAAGAGGCTGTCACTTTGTCACAGCTTTGTCACATTCGGACTTACTGTTCGCTCTTCGCGAGTGCCTGATCGATCAGTTTGTTGAGCGCCTCGCGCTGCTCAGCGGAGTTGATGCCGCCCATGATCGGCTCTCCCACAATGTTACCGTTCTGGTCGATCACGTAGGTGGTCGGGAACGAGTACAGGTTGGAGGTGAACTTTCCGGCCTCGCTGTCCGACTTAAACCAGATGTTCTTATACGTCACGCCCTTCTTGGAAAGCACGTCCTTAGCATCGGCCACCTCGTCTTTGTTGCCATCGAGCGTAAAGGAATTAACGCCCACGACCTGGCCGTCCTTCTCGGCAAGCTCCTTGTTGAGCTTCTCCAGATCGCCCAGCTCTCCCACGCACGGCTTGCAGGTGGTAAACCAGAAGTTCATGACGGTGACCTTGTTCTTGGAGAACAGCTCGTCGCTGTTTACATCGTTGCCGTCCAAGTCCTTGCCCTTAAAGCTGGGGAACTTCGTCTCCCCGCTCTCGCCGTTGGCCATGCCTGCGGTCGAGGCATCAACACTCTCCCCCTCGCCGGGCGTGCTGCCGCATCCGGGGAACTCCTTCTCCAGCGCCATGAGCTTGTCCTCGATCTCCTTGACCTGCTGTGCGCCGGCCTTAAGCGTCTTGAGCTCGTCAGCCGCAAACTGATCCTTGGCGCCCTCGATGGTATCGAGCAAGAAGTCACCGTAGTTCTTGCCGTCCTCAATCATGGGAGTGTCTTTGTTGGCCGCAAGGAACACCTTTTCCCATAGGGCGTTATCGCTCGCAAAGATCTCGTTTTCCTTTTGCAGCAGCTGCTGGTACAGCTCGGCCGCCTCCTCGGCACTCGACGGCTTTTGCGCTATGAGCTCGGCAATCTGCGCATCGCCGCTCGTGGCATCCTTCGCGTCGCCCTTGGGGGCAGAGCACGCCGCGAGAGTCAGCGCCAGCACGGGCAGCATCAACAGAGCCGCAATTTTTGACAGTTTCATGGTTCCTCCGTTTATATCGAAACTTATATAGGTACCTATTTGTTTTCGCAGGCTTGCGTGGACTGCGCGGGTTTGTCGCCCGTCACACCCAGCCCATAGCGAAAGCTAATAGCATCGACGGGGCACGCGCCCACGCATTTGCCGCAACGAATGCACTCGGCATGGTCGGGCGTACGCGTAACGTCCACGTCCATCTGGCACACCTTGGCGCACTTGCCGCACGAGACGCATTTACAATGATCGACCTGAATCCCCAGCAACGACACCTTGTTCATGAGTGCATAAAATGCGCCGAGGGGGCAAATCCATTTACAGAAGGGGCGGTAGAACAGCACGCTCAGCACCGCAACCGCAATGAGGATCGCGAGCTTCCAGGTAAAGAGCTTTCCCAGCGCAGAGCGGATTCCCATGTTCATGATGGACAGCGGAATCGCGCCCTCGAGCACGCCCTGCGGGCAGATGTACTTGCAAAAGAACGGGTCGCCCATACCCACATCGTTGACCACCAAGACGGGCAGCAGCACCACGGCAAACAGCAGCACGGCATACTTGATGTACGTGAGCGGCTTGAGCTTTTTCGTGGAGAGCTTCTTGCTGGGAATCTTATGCAAAAGCTCTTGCAGCCATCCAAACGGGCACAAAAAGCCGCATACAAAACGTCCCAGCAGCACGCCGATCAGAATGAGTGTTCCGGTGACGTAATACGAAAAGCTAAACTTAGACGAGCCCACCACCGACTGAAACGACCCGATGGGGCACGCACCCGAGGCCGCCGGACACGAGTAGCAGTTGAGCCCCGGCACGCAGACGGCTTTGCCCGCCCCCTGGTAGATGCCTCCCTTGGCAAAATTAGGCAGGTGAATGTTGGTCGCAAGCGTTGCCGCCGCCTGAATCAATCCGCGAAATCTCGCCAAAAGATGCGATACGGTATTTTTTCTTTTAACCAATTCCGATACACTCCAAGCACAGCCTGATTGCCTTGGCCAGCACGGCATCTGCCTCGCCGCGCATAATGCCAAAGCCAACCATGGCTACCCCAACGATCAGCAAAGCCACCTGCGCCACAGGCTTAATCGCTTTGAACAATCTGACCACTCCTTTCGTTTCGCGACCCATTGGACCATACCGACTATAAAATCCGTGTTAAGCGCGAATGACTATGCAAGGAGAACGTTATGCGCATCTTGGTCGTCGAGGACGAGCGGGCGCTGTGCGATGCAATCGCACGCAGCCTGCGCAACTTGGCCTATAGCGTCGACTGCTGCTACGACGGGCAGCAGGCCCTCGATCTGCTCGATATCGAGACCTTCGATCTTGTCGTGCTCGACCTTAATCTCCCCCACGTCGACGGCATGACCGTACTGAGGCAACTCAGGACAACTGATTGTGAGACCAAGGTGCTTGTGCTCTCGGCACGTGGCGAGGTCTCCGACAAGGTAGCGGGGCTCGATGCGGGCGCCAACGACTACCTCACCAAGCCGTTCCATCTTGACGAGCTGGCGGCACGCATACGCAGTCTCACGCTCAGGCGCTTTACGCAAAACGACGTTGTTCTAACCTGTGGATTGTTGAGCTTTGACACCAAGGCGCGCCTCGCCTCCGTGGGCGGCGAGACCCTATCCCTCACGCGCAAGGAGACCGGCATCTTGGAATACCTGATGCTTAACCAGGGGCGGCCGGTGAGCCAGGAAGAGCTTATCGAGCATGTATGGGACAGCAGCGTCAACAGCTTTAGCAACGCGACCCGCGTGCACATCTCGTCGCTGCGCAAAAAGCTGCGCGGCGCGTTGGGGCACGACCCCATCCGCAACCGAATCGGCGAAGGCTACGTTATGGAGGATGGCAAATGAAGCGGTTGTCGCTGCAGTGGCGCATCACGTTGATGACGGCACTGCTGATATGTTCGACCTGCGTACTTATGAATTGCCTGGTTGGCTACTCCGGCATGCGCTACATGGACTCGATTGGTGCAGAAGCGTCGGCGCACAGCAAGGTGGAGGCGGCCTCGCCCAGCTCATTTGACCCGACAAACAAAGAGCTCGACGACGCGCTGACCATCGTCGTGAACGACGCCCAAGAATCGTTTGGCGCGACGAGCTGGTATATAACTGCGGCGGTGACGCTGCTCGGCGGCGTGCTGGCCTACTTTGTAAGCGGACATGCGCTGCGGCCGTTGCGCTTCTTTGCGACGCAAGTCGAGAGCGTGCGGCCCGACAACCTCGCCGACACAAAAATCAGCGAGGACGTGCCCTCTGAACTCAGGCGCTGCAGCGCGTCGTTTAACGACATGATTGCCCGCCTTGACGAGGGATTTTCCGCACAAAGACAGTTTACGGGCAATGCGGCGCACGAGCTGCGCACGCCACTTGCGCTCATGCAAGCTCAGGTTGAGCTGTTTTGCGCCGAGCACCCCGACGCCGATGCAGATACAGCGCGTCTGCTCGGGCTGCTGCAAGAGCAGACCGAGCGAATGACGCACGTGACAAAGACCCTGCTCGAGATGAGCGAGTTGCGCAGCGTCCCCTGCAACGATGCGATTGACCTGGCGCCGATGATCGAAGAAGTGCTCACGGACCTGGCACCCCTTGCCGAGCAAAAAGACATCACGCTTACAAGTGAGGGCGACGCGCAAACGATCGGCAGCGACACGCTGATCTATCGGTTGCTGTTCAACTTGACCGAAAACGCCATACGCTATAGCGCGCCCAACTCGACCGTGCAAATCAACGCCTGCGCCGAAGGCGACCGCGTGCTGCTACGCGTGCGCGACCAGGGGCCGGGCATTCCCGAGCAATACCAGACGAGCATCTTTCAGCCCTTCTATCGCGTCGACAAATCGCGCAGCAGGGCATACGGCGGCGTGGGGCTGGGGCTTGCGCTGGTCTGGGAGATCGCCGCACTTCACGGCGGCTCCATCGAGGTCGAAAAGAGCTCGGAGCGCGGAACGACCATGCTCGTGACTCTTCCCACTCGCGCACTCGGCTCATTAAAATAACGAACGGGATGGCACGCCGCGTGGCGTACCATCCCGCACATAATATCGAGGATGTGACAAAGGGACTGTCCCTTTGTCACATCTGCTAGTTCTCGTCGCCTACCAGCTGAGTTAGCTTACTCCCACTCGACCGTGCCGACGGGCTTCGGCGTGAGGTCGTAGCACACTCGGCAGATGCCGGGAACCTCGGCGGTGACGCGAGCGGTAATACGCTTGAGCAGCGCCCAGTCGAGCTCGGGCACCTCGGCGGTCATGACGTCAACGGTGTTGATGCAGCGGATGATGCAGGGCCAGTCGTAGGCGCGCTTACCCTCGCGCACGCCGGTGGCGCGGAAGTCGGGCACGACGGCAAAATACTGCCAGATGGTCAGACCTGCCTTGTCGATCTCCTCGCGCACGATGGCGTCGGCTTCGCGCAGCGCCTCAAGACGGTCGCGGGTGATGGCGCCAAGGCAGCGGACGCCCAGGCCAGGACCGGGGAACGGCTGACGCTCAACCATGTTCTCGGGCAGGCCGAGCTCGCGGCCCACGACGCGCACCTCGTCCTTGTACAGCAGCTTGACGGGCTCGCAGAGCTCAAACTGCAGGTCATCGGGCAGGCCGCCCACGTTGTGGTGAGCCTTCACGCCATCCTGGGACTCCAGGATGTCGGGATAGATGGTGCCCTGGGCGAGGAAGCTAACCTCGTCGCCAACCTTGCGGGCCTCCTCCTCGAACACGCGAATGAACTCGGCGCCGATAATCTTACGCTTGGCCTCGGGCTCCTCGACGTCCACGAGCTTATCCAGGAAGCGATCAGTCGCGTCAACATAGACCAGGTTGGCGTCCATCTGGTTCTTGAAGACGTCGACGACCTGCTCGCTCTCGCCCTTGCGCATCAGGCCGTGGTTCACGTGCACGCAGATGAGTTGCTTGCCGATGGCCTTGATGAGCAAGGCCGCGACAACCGAGCTGTCAACGCCGCCCGAAAGGGCCAGCAGGACCTTCTTGTCGCCGATCTGCTCGCGGATTGCAGCGACCTGCTCTTCGATGAACGCCTGGGCAAGTTCGGGAGTGGTGATACGCACCATGTCGTCGGGACGCTTGTTGGGATCCATGCAGAGCTCCTTTTCGGTTCGATGGGAATGCGTTACACGTATGCAAACGCACCGTCACATGACCTCATTATATGCAGAACGAGATGCGTTTCCCATCGCTGCGACAGAGCTTTTTACAGGGGTGGTATTTTTTCCTAATGTCGAGGTCAGCTAGGCTTCGGTAGCCACCTTGGGAGCATCGCCAATAGACTCTTCCTTTATACGTTCGGCACAATCGTAGGCGATACCCACAAATTCAAGTCCCGAGCAACAGGAGTACAATTGCTGCTATTGTTGCCAGCTGTTGGGAGATGGAAGATGGACTGCGATGGCTACCCATGCGTTCCCATGCCGTTGATGTGCACTGCCTTTGTGCCGGGGCAGATGGACGCTGCGGTTGCAGGCATTTCCGACCCCGATTCGCGCGCCATTGCCACGGCAGAAGCGCTGTACTTTCGCGGACAGGCCACCCTTGCTGCCAAGACGGCGCGCCCCTATCTTGACGCCACCGATCCCGCACTGCGCTATTCCGCATGCTTTATCTGCGGATACGCCAGTCTGTCGCTCAACCGTATCGCCGACGCCCGCCGGTGCCTTGCGGGCATCCTCGATACGCCAACTGACGAGGAATCGCCCGCCGTCCACGCCACGCATATCCTGTTCGCCTCGGCCGCGAGCGTCCTGCTGCACTTGCCTTCCCCGTATTCTGCCGAAGAGTTTTATCCGCTTGCGGCGCATCTGCCCGAAGGCCTGCGCTTGTTCGCCAGCTACGTGATGGCGCATGCCCTGTACCTGCGCGGCGAATATGGCCGCAGTCTGGGCATGGCGGAAAACGCCCTAATTATGAAACAGGGAAGCTATCCCATCTCGGAACTGTTCCTGCACCTGGCAGCTTCCATGGCATACATGAGTCTCAAAGACGTCGACGCCGCAAAAGCGCATTTTGGCGCCGCTTGGGACATTGCGCGCCCCGACGGCCTCATCGAGCTCATCGGCGAGCACCACGGCCTTTTACAGGGGCTCATCGAGGCGTGCCTAAAAACGCAATACCCTGACGATTTCGCGCGCATCATCGAGATCACGTACCGCTTCAGCTACGGCTGGCGGCGCATCCACAACCCCGATTCGGGCGAGGACGTGGCCGACGATCTAACGACCACGGAATTCACCATGGCCATGCTCGCCTGTCGTGGGTGGACCAACGCCGAAATCGCACGCCATATGGGAGTATCGCCGGGCACCGTCAAAAACCGCCTATCCGGCGTATACGCAAAGCTTGGCATCGGCACACGCGCCGAGCTGGTCGCGCATATGTTGCGTTAGCGACCGGGCTGCCAAGCGCATCGAACGCGTTCCGGAACCCGGCGCTTCGCTCGATCAATTTGGACATTTTGGCCATCGAACGGCACTACCGCCACGAAGCGTCTTCTCGCAAAATTGGATTATTTCCACCGATATTTGCGGGATGGGAGCCCAAGATGCTTGATCGCCGTTCGTTACTTGTTGCTGGAGCGTCCTCGCTGGCGAGCATCATGTTGCCTCGCGTGCCGGGAAGCGAAAATGCCTTCCTGCTGCCGTTCGCGCCCACCGCGGCCTATGCCGACGAAGAAGATCCCTTCAAGGTGCTCGTTCTCTCGCGCACCATGTTTGGTGTAGTCGTGGTCGACGTCGCCAACAAGAATACGCCCATCGCAGGTGCCCAGGTCACGCTCACATCGCGCTATGCCGTAGGCAAGCAGCTCACCGCCACGACCGATGACGAAGGCACGGCCATCTTTGAGGTCGCCCCTCTTTCGGAAGACTACGTGGACGAGGCAACGCTTCTCGACGCGTACGACTTTAACGGCGGCATCTCCATTAGCATGGCGGGCTACCGCGATGTCGAGATTCCCCTTGCGCGTATCCAGGGCGGCACCGCCATAACCGCACCCACACGTCCGCTGTCCGACGGCGAGCCGTACTTCCGCCAGCTCACATTCGACGAATGGGACATCCAGTACGCTGATGCCACGTTCATGGCATTGCCGAAGGACGACGCGGCAAACGACCAACCCGACACGCATGCCTTTATTGTACAGGCACATCTGCCACAGGGTGGACAGGCAACGCTGCACATCAACAAGGTAATGCCCGCCACGGGTAGCTCGCCCGAAACCGTCACGCAGATCGGCCAGATCAAGGCCAGCGCATCAGGCGCGGATAATCTGGCGACGTTCACACTCGAAGACAAGTTTCTCGACGCGGCATCGGGCCTTCTGGAGGAAGGGTGCAAGCTGCGCTTTGTCCTCGACTATCAGGGCAAAACCTACACGCTCTCATCCCCCATGGCCGTTGTCACCGCGCCGGCCGCAAAGGCGGAATCGGGCTCGACCACTATCGTCCCCACTACCATGGACCAAGAGGTCACTCCGTTTGATTTCCCCGCGGCGTTTCCCGGCATCGGCGGCAATAAGTTCACGTGCTGGATACCCACATTTCCGATCCTCTTCGATTTCTCGTTTGCTGGATACGTGCTGTTTGGCGGAGGATACAAACCAGCCAGCTATATGAACGATTCGGGCAATCCGGATCCGGAGTACTGGAAGAAGTCACCGCGCGAGTCGGGCGCCAAGCAGGCAAACCGCTACCTCGACGAAATGGAGGGGAAGTGGAATCAGTACAAAAGTATGAGTGCCGGTTCGGGCACCGATCCAAGAAACACCAAGCTCCTTCGCCACCATTGCACGCCGCTGTTCACGATGGATATCGCCACACAGCTGTACGGCTCGCTCGCCTACGATTGGGTGGGCAAAACCTGGGGTGACAACAACGACCCCGCATACGGCAATATTAAGGCCCTCTTCCAGGTAAGAACCGACCTCAATTGGACCGAGCAGTTTACCCTAGGACCGGTGCCGTTTTTCCTAAACGTCAACCCCTGGGTGCTGGCAAAACTGGCGCTCGCCGTGGGCGCCCACACGCACGGCAGCGGCGCGGCGTTTTTCAAGAACATTTCGCTCGACTATTCCAACACGTCGGGCTCGTTCACCATCCAGATCGGACTTGCCGTCACCTTTGGAGCCGGCATTGCAGGCGTCGCTTCGTCCGCTGTGCGTGGCGCCGCATCCCTCACACTGTTCATTGGGTACGAGAAGGCAGATGGACACCAGCTTCCGCGGCTGCGCGTAGGTGCAGACGTCGATGTCGATGTGATACTCCAGTTCGTAATGTTCAAGTGGACCACCAAGGCTTGGTCGGGGTCGTGGCCCACACTCATCGATTCGTGGAATATGTCGGTGAACAATGGCGACCAGTATGTACTCCAGCGCTCTGAGCTGGCATTGGGTGGAAATACGCCTTATACGTTGGATGCCTGCTTCGGCTCGGCCGGCAACGCCGAAGCAGGTGGTGTGCCGCAGTTTATCGCATCGGCCACCATCGTCACCAACGCCGAGCTGCTCGCACGCGCCGAGGTTAAGGCCACTGCCGTAAATGCCGCGCCTGTCGTGCGCGATTGGGATCAAGCGGCCACGCGCATTGAGCTCGAGGCGGATTCAGAAAGCGAAGACACGGGACAGATCGAGCATTTCGTCCATGCACTGGTAGAGAACGACGAAAACGCCGCGCCGATGTATGAGTACACCTACATCGGTCAGTCAACGAACGCCGTTGCGGACCCGAACGCCAATTCTGCCGGCGTGTCGGAGGACGAGCGTGGCGGCATAAAACCCTCGAGCGACAACGTGCTGTTTTCCGGCGTGCTCAGCGAAGCCCACATGAAGCTAACGATGATTGCCGGCGTAGAATGCCTGTTCCGTATCGCCTCGGTGCGCTACGGCGACAATGGCCGCTCGCGCCTGGTGGTGCACACAAAGGCAAACGGCACGTGGTCCGCTCCCACGCCCGTGGACTTTCCCCTTGGGTTTGGCGAGGGCGACGTGGAGCGCGACGGCATATTCGATTACGACTTCGACGTGGTGGAATATACGGACGGAAGAGGAAACCAGGACGCCTACGTGCTGCTGGTCTCGGGCGAGCGCCCCGCCGGCGACAACACCCTTTTCGATACGGCAAGCACAGCCGGCATACTGTCCGTTGTGCGCCTGCGCATAAGTAATGACGAGATCCGCGTTGTGTCGCATACGTCATGGCGCAGCATCTCGCGCGGCCGCCTGCAAGAGGATGGCTACCATTGCCTGCAGTGCCCGCGCATCACGGTAGGCAAGACGCTGATCGACGGACGCCTGTCGGGTGCCTACCTCCACCGCCGCGGAACCACCGCAGAAAAGGCGCTCGGCAGCGAGGCCGAGGTTGCGCTGGAATGCTTTACCCTGTGGTCGGATGATTTGGGCGACAGCCTGACGTTCCGCCAAGTTCTTCGCTTTCCGCAAGCACCGTCGAGTATCGAGCTGAGCGAGCCCGAGAATATCAACGGCAAAATGGTGGTGCCCGTTGCGTACGAGACCGCAGACGGTTGCGGCTGCGCATCGTACGCCGTGATCGGCCAGTCCATTGCGGGCTGGGGCGTTATGCCACCAGACGCCACGGTGCCCCATGCGGTGCCGTGGCCACAACATTCGGGCTTTTTGGCCACCGTCAACGAGCAGCTGCAGCATATTACTTGGACGCGAGGCGCATCGGCATTTGCAACGCAGCCCGTGGGTGCCGCAGGCTGTGGCCCGGCATCGTTTAGCGTAAGCAACAACGGCAGGTGCGCGCTCTATGTAGAGAACACCGATGGCAAGGTGGGGCAAACCTACGACGAAGAAGGCAACCCGGTAGCAGTAATGGGCAAGCACTTCCGCATCTTCGCCAGCACCTTGGCAGGCGATCTGTTCACGGAGCCGTTCGTGATGTGCGAGCTGGACCATCCCGTCGATCAGATAACGACATTTTTGACGTCGGGAGGCATGCTCTCCGCGCTCGCCACGCACATTGTGAGCGCGGAGAAGAGCGAGGCAGAGCTGCACGGCATCGAAGTGCCTCTGGTGGCGTGTGCCACTCCGACGGGCGCGGTCGCTACCTCGGGCGCGGTGGTGCCCGGAGCAGCAGGCGAATCCTTCATGGTCACGGTGCGAAACGACGGCAACACTTTGCTGACTGCCGGCACAATCGATCTGTACCGAGAGGGCTCCAGCCAGCCGTTCTCCAGCGCATCCATCGGATTCGGAGCGAACGCACGCATGGCTTCGATCTACGATCCAGAGCTTGCCGAAGACGCTTCGGCCAACGACATGGCACACGTAAAGTACGCGCTCGAGACGCTGGGCGCACGTTTTGCAACGCACCCGCTGGTAGCCGACAACGGCAACGCCGTGCTGGCACCGGGTTGCACGGCACAGTTCCGCATGAGCTTCGCCATCCCCGAGAGTTGGAGCGACGAAGTGGGCAAACGCGTCACGCTGTATGCGAAGGCGCGTAATCTGGTGGCGCTCGATCCCGTAACGCTCGAGGAGATCCGACCGGGCGCAAACTCGGCGCTGAGTGCCGTTCTGCACGAGCTTCATGTGCCCGACGCGGCATGCGAACGCTCAGAAGTTCAGGTCGGCGTATGCGACAGCGCGGATACGACAGGACTTCACGACGCCCCGATGACAGCAGACGGCGATGGTAGCTCGAGTGGCGGCGGTACTGACGAGGGCGGCGGCTCCGGCGGAAGCAGCTCCGGCAGTGGCAAGGACCACGGCAATAACAAGCGCTCCGGAAAAGCGGGCGCGCTTGCGGGCACGGGCGACAGCAACGTCCCCCTAACCGCAGCCGCAGCAGCGCTCGCCGCAGTTGGTGCCGGCCTTGTCGCCTACAGCGCCCGCCGCACGGCGCTCGAAAAAGACACCGCCAATGAGGACAATTCGGATAGGCCTCGCTAGCTCCTAGTTACTTTTGTGAGAGGCGCCGACTCGGCTCATCGAACATCAAAATGGGCTGGTTCTGAATACCCAGAGCCAGCCCATTGCGCATTAAATGTCGTCTGAGGAGTCGAGTTCTGCCTCGAGCTTGGCACGGCGTCTTTTCGCCGTGAAAAACGTTGCGCACAGGACAGCAAACGTGGCCGCGAAAATCGTCGCACCGCAGAACACGCCCGTGACCAGGTTCGCCAACCAAAAGACGCTTTCGAGCGGTACGATCTGCGCCTCAGCGATACAGCGCATTGCGGCAATAACAAGCGCGAACGCGGCGCCGCTAAGACCGCTGACAAGCAGGAAATATCCAACAGGAAGATGCTCGGTTTGCCCAAAACGATTGGTATCGACATAGCCCTTCCGCGTTTGCAGTCCTGCGCAAATCAACATCACGAGAACGAGCCACAAATACATGGCTGCCTCGAACGGCGTTGCAAAGCCATGCGGCATTTCACTAGCGTCGCTGTGAACCCACGTAACCTGTCGAGCTATAAACTGGTAGAAAAAGATCATCAACATGCCAAACGAAAGCAGCACGAAGCCAATCTTGTAGATCTTCGCGTTCTCAGCCTCCAGGCGTTCATCCTTTGGGCCGGCATATTCACGCCACTTTTGCACGATTTTCAGATCTTCATATTTCATAGTGAACTCCTAAAGAGCATTAGGGTCGGCGTCGGTTTCGTCTTCCCAAAACAAGTCGTTCAACGTAACGCGCAGCGCCTTACAGATTGCCACGCACAAATTGAGCGTGGGGTTGTAGCCGCCCGCCTCGATAAGGCCGATGGTTTGGCGCGTAACGCCCACGGCTTGGGCTAAGTCAGCTTGCGAAAGGCCAGCCGCCGCGCGTGCCGCCTTCATGCGTAGGTTCTTTTTGCCCGGCATGGAGTTCCTTTCGTAGTAATGGACAGATATCCGTTGCAACATGACAGAAATATATTGCATCCTTCACAAGATGTCAACTATATCTGTCATTATGGAAACCATGTCCGCCATCGCCATGTGGACATAACAATTTCGATTCGCTATTCAATCTTACTCGGACAAAACCGAGTCGGAAGGACCCGAGTAAGTGGAACTTATCAGCATGGCCAACGCGCACGCCAATAACCGGATTTGCCGGAACCATGCGTGCCCCATCGTTTAATAGCTCCGTTATTGTTCGATGATCTTCTTGACGACCGCGGGAACGCCTGCCGCCACCACGTTGTCCGGAAGGTCTTCCGTCACGACGCTGCCCGCGGCAATTACGCAACCGCTGCCGATGGTAACCCCCTGCAACACGGATACGTTCGCGCCAAACCAGCAGTTATCGCCTACAACAATAGGCAGAGCCTTCTCGAGACCCAAGTTGCGGTCCTTTGCCTTTAGGGGGTGCGAAGCGGTGTAGAAGCCGCAAAACGGCCCGATAAACACGTTGCCACCAAAGGTGATAGAGCCGCCGTCCATAAAGTAGCAGCCATGGTTTACAAAGCAGCCCTCACCAAAGCTCGTCTTGCTCCCGTAGTCAAAGTAGGCAGGCGAAAGGACCGTCAGCCCTTGCGGAAGATCGGTATCGAGCAAGGATTTCAAAGCGTCAAGCTGCGCGTCGCTTCCGGGTTTTGCCATATTAAAGTCATAGCAGAGCGCCTCCGCCTTTGCGCGTTGCGCCAGGAGCTCCTCGTCAAAGTTGGCATCATGCCACTCCCCGCGCTCCATCTTCTCTTTCTCAGTCATTGCGCCCCCTCAAACAACATGCAGTCTTGATGCGGCAATTCTACCAGCCGATAAGCCACGGTTTTAACACGAGCACCACGCCGCGCAGGGAATGACCGCAGAAGCTAAAGGTCACCGACTCCGAACGCGCGTTCGATGGAATTCGTGTTAGTTGGAATCGTCCGAGGCCTGGGCTATGCTACCTTGACTATCTATATGACTACAACGCAGCAAAGGAGCATCGAGAGAGCGAGCATGGCAAAAAACACCGCAAACTATGGTAACGACAGTATTCGTCAGCTCAAGGACGAGGAGCGCGTACGCCTGCGCCCCGCCGTTATCTTTGGCTCGGACGGACTCGACGGCTGCGCGCATGCCGCCTTCGAGATCCTGTCCAACGCCGTTGACGAGGCGCGCCAGGGCTACGGCAAGCTCATCACCCTTACCGCCTTTCGCGATGGTTCCATTCAGGTAGAGGACAACGGCCGCGGCTGCCCGCTCGACTGGAACCCCTCCGAGAAGCGCTTTAACTGGGAGCTCGTCTTTTGCGAGCTCTACGCAGGTGGCAAATACAACAACAACCAGGGCGGCGACTACGACTTCTCGCTCGGTACCAACGGCCTGGGCTCGTGCGCGACCCAGTACGCATCCGAGTACATGGACGTCACGGTTTGGCGCGACGGCAACAAGTACTCCCTGCACTTTAAGAAAGGCAAGGTCGTTGGCGCCAAAAAGAAAGCGCTTGAGATCGAGCCCAGCGACGAGGACCGCACCGGCACCACCATCAAGTGGCGCCCCGATCTTGAGGTCTTTACCTCGATCAGCATTCCCCACGACTGGTATCGCGAGACCATGCGCCGCCAGGCCGTGGTCAACGCCAACGTGACCTTCCGCCTGCGCATTGAGGGCGACGATGGCGAGTTTTCCGAAGAGGATTTTTGCTATCCCAAGGGCATCGAGGACTACGTGCTCGAGAAGGTCGGTACCGACTACCTTACCGAGCCCTTCTTTATCGAGGCTGACCGTCGCGGTCGCGACCGCGAGGACCTGCCCGATTACAACGTCAAGATCACCGCGTGCATGTGCTTCTCGCGCACCTTCATGATGCAGGAGTACTACCACAACTCGTCATGGCTCGAGAACGGCGGTTCGCCCGAAAAGGCCGCCCGTAGTGCTCTGACCAGCGCCATCGATGCCTACATCAAGCAACAGGGCAAGTACAACAAAAACGAGAGCGGCATTAAGTGGCAGGACGTCCAGGACTGTCTGGTGCTGGTGACCAACTGCTTCTCCACCCAGACGTCCTACGAAAACCAGACTAAGAAGGCCATCAATAACCGCTTTATCCAGCAGGCGATGACGGCATTCTTTAAGGAGCGCCTCTCGACCTATCTGATCGAGAACAAAGACGCCGCCAACAAGATCATGGAGCAGGTGCTCATCAACAAGCGCTCGCGCGAGAACGCCGAGAAGACGCGCCAGAGCATCAAGACCAATCTGCAGCAGAAGACCGACATGGCCAACCGCGTGCAGAAGTTCATCGACTGCCGCTCCAAGGACAAGAGCCGTCGCGAGATCTACATCGTAGAGGGCGACTCGGCAGCAGGCGCCATCCGCACCTCGCGCGATGCCGAGTTCCAGGGTGTTATGCCCGTCCGAGGCAAGATCCTCAACTGTCTGAAAGAGGACTACCCGCGCATCTTTAAGTCCGACATCATCATGGACCTCATGCGCGTGCTGGGCTGCGGTGTGGAGATCAAGGACAAGCGCATCAAGAACCTTGGCGCCTTTGACCTGGACAACCTCAACTGGAACAAGGTCATCATCTGTACGGACGCCGACGTCGACGGTTATCACATCCGCACGCTTGTGCTCACCATGCTCTATCGCCTGGTGCCCACGCTTATCGACGAGGGCTACGTGTATATCGCCGAGTCGCCGCTCTACGAGATCAACTGCAAAGAGAAGACCTACTTTGCCTACACCGAGCTCGAGAAGAACGGCATCCTCAAGGAGATTGGCGACCAGAAGTGCTCGATCAACCGCTCCAAGGGTCTTGGTGAGAACGATCCGGACATGATGTGGCTCACCACCATGAACCCCGAGACGCGCCGCCTGATCAAGGTAGAACCCGAGGACGTCACCAAGATGGAGACCATGTTCAACCTGTTGCTGGGCAACGACGAGACGGGCCGCAAGCGTCACATCTCCGAGCACGGCAAGGAATACCTGGACCAGCTGGACCTGCAGTAGCAGCAAATCGATAACGACGGCCCATAAGAAGTTCAAGAGGAAATCGTGGCAAAGAAGAAGACGAAGAACCAGCCCAAGAAAAAGCAGGTCAACGCCGAGAACGTCATCGGCCTGCACTCCGAGGTCACCGACCAGCCGATTACGCAGACGCTCGAGGTCAACTACATGCCCTACGCTATGAGCGTCAACGTCTCGCGTGCATTCCCCGAGATCGACGGCTTTAAGCCCTCGCACCGCAAGCTGCTCTACACTATGTACAAGATGGGCCTGCTCAAGGGCGAGCGCCAAAAGAGCGCCAACATCGTGGGCCAGACCATGAAGCTCAACCCACACGGCGACGCCGCCATCTACGAGACGATGGTGCGCCTGGCCACGGGCAACGAGGCGCTGCTTGCTCCTTTCGTGGAGTCGAAGGGCAACTTTGGCAAGTACTATTCGGGCGACCTGAGCTACGCCGCCTCGCGTTATACCGAGGCCAAGCTCTCCCCCATCAGCGCCGAGATCTTCAAAGACATCGACAAGGGCCCGGTCGACTTCGTTGACAGCTACGACGGTGCCATGAAGGAGCCGCGTCTGCTGCCCACCACGTTCCCCAACATCCTCGTCTCGGCCAACAAGGGCATCGGCGTCGCTATGGCGTCCGATATCTGCGGCTTCAACCTCAACGAGGTCTGCACCGCCACGATGCACTACCTGAAGGACCCCGACTGCGACCTGCTCGAGTACATGCCCATGCCCGATTTCTCGACCGGCGGCGAGATTATCTACCGCCGCGAGGAGATGGAGAAGATCATCGAGACCGGTCTTGGCAGCTTCCAGATTCGCTCCCGCTGGCGCTGGATTCCCGAAGAGCGCATCATCGAGGTGTACGAGATCCCCTACACCACCAAGACCGATGTCATCATCGAACGCATCGTCAAGCTCTCCAAGGAGGGCAAGGTCAAGGAGATCGCCGACATCCGCGATGAAACCGACCTTTCGGGTCTGCGTATCGCCATCGACCTTAAGCGCGGTGTCGACCCCGACAAGCTCATGGCCAAGCTCTATCGCTCGACCACGCTGCAGGATTCGTTCTCGTGCAACTTCAACGTGCTCGTCGACGGCTATCCCCGTGTTATGGGCGTGCGCCAGATTCTGCACGAGTGGGTCAAGTGGCGTATTGAGTCCACGCGTCGCCGCATTAACTTTGACCTGGGCAAAAAGTCCGAGCGCCTGCACCTGCTGCACGGCCTTGAGGCAATTCTGCTCGACATCGACAAGGCCATCGCCATCATCCGCGGCACTAAGCTCGAGGCAGAGGTTGTACCCAACCTTATGAAGGGTTTCGACATCGACGAGACCCAGGCCGAGTTTGTCGCCGAGCTTAAGCTCCGCAACATCAACGAGGAGTACATCCTCAACCGCACCAAGGACATCGCCAAGCTCGAGGGCGAGATTGCCGAGCTTGAGGAGATCCTCTCCAGCGAGGAGAACATCAAGAAGGTCATCAGCGACGAGCTAGCAGCGGTCAACAAGAAGTACGTGATGCCGCGCCGCACGGGCAGGATCGAGCCCCATGAGGTTATCGAGGTAAGCTTGGAGCCCGAGGTCGAGGAGTACCCGGTCACCATCATGCTCTCGCGCGATGGCTACCTAAAGAAGATGACGGACCGCGTGCTCAAGAAGGCGACCACGCTCAAGTACAAGGACGGCGACAAACCCTTTATCGAGTTCCCGTCCTCCAACACCCACGAGCTGCTGGTCTTTACCAACAAGAGCCAGGTGTACAAGTGCAAGGTCACGGCGTTTGAGGACACCAAGTCGGCCCAGCTGGGCTCGTACCTTCCGACCGATCTCGAGATGGAACCCGACGAGAGCGTCATCTGGGTCATCGACCCCGAGGACTACAAGGCCGACGTGCTGTTCGTCTTTGAGAACGGCCGCGTGGTGCGTGTCGCGCTTTCTGGATACGCTACCAAGACCAACCGCAAGCGCCTTAAGAACGCCATCTACGGCGGCAGCAAGCTGCTGTATGCGCAGGTGCTCAAGGAGGACCGCGACCTCGCGCTGGTCTCGAGCGACTACCGCCTGATGAACTTCAACACGTCGCTGCTCAAGACCAAGACGACCACCAACACGCAGGGCGTCCAGGCCTTTACGGCCAAGAAGGGCCGCTCGGTCACCACCGTCGGCACGACCGAGGAAATCCTTGGCGCCGGCGTCTCGGCCGAGAAGTTCACCGCGCAGAGCCTGCCCTCCGCCGGCGCCCTCATGAAGGAAAATGACATGCCGAGTTTGTTTGACTAAAACAACGGCGACTAAACCGTCATGGTTTTACAAAGCAGCGGGGCCCGGAGCGCAGTAAACGCTGCGCCCCGGGCCCCATGCATTACACCAGCATCATCCCTATAGACAAAATGCCGCATAAAGCGGAACAGACATAAGCCCATCATTCATTCCAAAGGGCTTAGTCGATAGCCTGATAAGGCGTACGCCCGGATGGGTCTTTTTAAGTGAGGACAGGCTTCGAGATCTTGTGTTCTCTCCCGCCTTGACTTCAATCGCAGACAAGCATCCCTGCTTCTCTACTACAAAGTCGATTTCCGCACGATTATCTCGCGCCCAATAATGCAGCGGATAGCCCATGGCTGAAAGCTGTTGGGCGACGTAGTTTTCGGTAAGTGCACCCATGAATGTGCCGCCGATGCTGGCAAGAATATCGGCGCGTTGAGCACCGGCCTTGGAGACCAGCAGCCCTGTATCCGCCTGATAGATTTTAAAAGCAGAAGGGTTAACGAAGGCCTCTAAGGGGCTTTCGATCTGCCCGACTAGGCTGCAGCGCGCCACCGTACCCGACAATACAAGCCAATCGAGAGCATCTCCAAAGAGAGACGCATTGCCCCCCGCTCGCACTACCTTGTATTGAAATTTACGATTCTCTTTGGCAAGCTGCTGTGGAATGGAATCGAAGCACGCACGCGTCTTTGCACTCAAGCGTTCATCAGCATATTTATTGGTGTCGGCGGAATATCCGTCGAGAATAATCCGATGCTTTTCGGCCACATCAATGATTGACTGATCATCGATGTACGTTTGGACCGCCTCGGGCATTCCGCCAACAACAAGATACTGTCGATAGAGCCCAAGCGCCTTTTCATGAAGGCTTGGCGCAAGAGGACCCATTATCTCGAATGATGAGCGTATCTCGTCGACCAGCTGATCGTGCCCCATCGCCCAGAGAAACTCCTCGAAATCGAGTGGAGCCATCTCAATCAAGTCGGTCTTTCCGACGGGGAACGAATACGACTGATGGTTAATGGCAACCCCAAGAAGCGACCCGGCAGCCGCAACGTAATACTCGGGAGCATCTTCGCAAAAGTATTTAAGGGAAGTGAGCGCTTCCTCGCATGCCTGGATCTCGTCAATGAACAGTAAGGTTTTGCCAGGCACGATACGCTGTCCCGTACGAGCCTCGATCGCACGTACGATCGAATGAGGGTCAAGACCGCCCGAAAAATCCGCTCGCGCCGACCGGTCGTTCTCAAGATTAACGTAGACAACCGATTCGAAAAGATCCTGGGCGTACGTTCTGAGCAAATAGGTCTTGCCACACTGGCGCACGCCTTTGACCAGCAAAGGTTTTCTATCAGCTCTGTCTCGCCATTCCCTAAGGAGCTCGTCTGCCTTGCGACGCATACGTAACCTTCCCTCATGAACTTCTATTTGACAATATTTTAACGCGGATTAATTTGTTTTCAGTTATTTTTCTGCGTTTAAAAATTGTTCTATACGGCACTTGAGGGAATTCGCCCCTATCTCTCGGTAAGGACAGCAAGCATTTCCACCAACGCTGATTGCCATGCGTTCTTCTTGTCCTTAGGCAAGCTTGCGAGCGAGCTCTCGCACCTCTTTCAACTTGGGCGAGGATGCCATGCTGTCGCGCTCGGTCATACCGCTGATGGTGACAATGCCCTGGTCCTCCCACTTGCAGTACGCGCAGGTTGACTTGTACATAGCGATCGCCGCATCATAGACACCCTCGCTGTGGCTATCGAGTAAAAGGGCCGTCTTGGTGAACGGGAATCCCGTGGCACCGAAGGCGTACAGGCGGTCGATGGCGGTCTTTTCCTGCGCAGTGATATCAAACCAGTAGATAGGCGAAGCGAAGACAACCATGTCGGTGTCTTTCAGCGACTCAATCACGTTGGCCATGTCATCCTTCTGCACGCAGACGCCCTCATGGGCGAAGCAGTACTGGCATCCCAAGCAGCCGGCGATCTTCTTGCTGGCAACGCGGATGACCTCGACCGTATGGCCGCCCTCACGCGCGGTCTCGGCAAACGCCTCGACCATGGTATCGGTATTAGCGCCCTTACGCGGGCTGCCGCTCAATACAACGATATTCATAGGATTCCCTCTCCCTCATGCTGCAGGCGCGCAGCATGCTTTCTTGTAACCAAAACGAATGGTGTTAATCAATCGCCAGCAGGCCATATCTCTTGTTCAAGTTCCCTAAAGAAGCTCAAGGCGATTGCGATTGCCTTATACAACATCGAAAACCAAAGAGGGGCCATAGCAACGTCGCCTGCCTGAAATGGCACGCTGTCAAGATCAACTACGGGGATCGTGACGAGCCGATACCGCCCGCATGCCCCCTTCGGAATAGGCGCTGAGCAGCTCCTGAGCGTGGGCAAACTCGGGCCCTCGCCTCCAACCGAGCAGGCGGTTGACCGCGAGATTTCCCTGGACGTTGTGGACGAAGAGCAGATAGGCGTCCTCGCGCGAAAGCCCAGTCTCCTCCATGATCGAGGGAACCATCTGCTCGGCGCCGCGCTCGACGACGCGCTGTGCCACCCGAGCGTACGCGTCGTCATCCGAGTAGAGCAGATAATAGTCATCGTTTGCCGGCGGACGCTGGCAGAGGGCACCCGCCTCCGTTCCCTCGAGCGGCGGCACCGCCGCCAAGGCCTCGTCGATAAGCGCGTCGAGCAGGGCGAACTTGTCCTCGTAGTGCAGATAGAACGTGCCACGGTTAATATCGGCACGGCGGCAGATATCCGCTACCGTCATCTTCGCGAAGCCGACCTCGGCCAGCAGCGCGAAGAACGCCTCCCGTATGACCGAGAGTGTATAGCGTCGGCGACGATCGATCTTCCCCGCTTCCATTACCCCTCCAATTGCAACGCTCGACAATGCCCGGCAAACGCTCGTTTATCGACAGCAGGCCGAAGCTGTTCATTGCTCTTAAGCAAATCGACATGGATACTTTTTATAGACACGTGTTTATAATAGCTGAAAGAAGGTATCCAGTGACCCTGTACGAGCAGCTCGTTATCGAGCTCACCAACCGATCGTTTTCCCTTCATGCCGCCTACCGCAGCGGCAGCACGCCCTATGAGCTGAGTGACCGCGAGCCCGAGCCCTACGACCAGCAAATCGAGGACTTCGCCCGTATGATCGAAGAAGCCGATTGCGTGCTGGTGGGCGGGGCCTCCGGGCTCTCCGCGGCGGGCGGCGGCGACTTCTATTACGAGGACAACGCAACCTATCGCAGGCATTTCGGCAAATTCGCCGAGCGCTACGGTTTCAAGGGCGCTTTCGAGGGGTCGTTCTACCGCTGGCCCACCGCCGAGGCGCGCTGGGGATACCTCGCCACCTTCCTCGACACCACGCTCAACGCCCCGCTGCGCAAGCCCTACAGGAACCTCGACGCCATTCTCGCCGAGAAGGATTTCTTCGTGCTCACCACCAACCAGGACACGCAGTTTGTGAAGCTCTATCCCTGGGAGAAAGTGGCAGAGATCCAAGGCGACCACCGCTTCTTTCAGTGCTCCCACTGTTGCACCGACGAGGTGTGGAACGCGGTCGAGCCGGTCTCCCACATGGTAGAGGCCATGGGAGACGGTCTGGAGGTTCCGACAGAGCTCGTGCCGCGCTGCCCGCACTGCGGGGCAGAGGCGTTCCCCTGGGTTCGCGGCTACGGCAACTTCCTGCAGGGCGAACTCTACGAGGAGCAGTACCGCAAGGTGTCCGACTGGCTCGACGCGCACGCACGGCAGAGGATCCTCTTCCTCGAGCTGGGTGTGGGCCGCATGACGCCCGCGTTTATCCAGGAGCCGTTCTGGGCCCTCACGGCGCAGTTACCGCAGGCCAGCTACATCGCCGTAAACAACAAGACGCAGTTTCTCCCCCGCGCGATCGAGGATCGGGGGCTCGCCGTTCGCGCCGACATCGCCGACGTGCTCGCCGACGTGCGCAAGACGCTGGGGAGGTAGCGCATGGAGACGGCGAAAGCAGTTCGCATAGGCAGGGCGCTAGCCGAAGCGGATCTTGTCATCATCGGCGCTAGCAACGGACTCGACATGGCGGAGGGGCTCAACCTTTTCTGCGCCGATGCTCATTTCCAAGAGGCGTACGGGGACCTCGCCCAGGCAGACGGCATCGGCTGCATACTGCAGGGGCTCGCTTCCCCGGATGCCAGCGTGCGACGCCGATGGGCCGAGCGGTTCCATCAAAAGGAGTATCTCGAATATGAGCCCGGCTCGCTCATGAACGGGCTGCGGCGTCTTACGGAGCATGCCGACACCTTCGTGGTCACATGCAACATCGACGGGCACTTCGCGCGCGCCGGGTTCGACGAGGAGCGCGTGCTCGAGACTGAGGGGAGCATACGCACGTCGATCGACGAGCGGCGTCTCGCCCATCCAGACGCCCTCGCCACGGCCCAGCTCGAGGAGCTCGAGCGCCTTGTGCAAGCCCATCGCAACGGCAGGGTCGCCATCCTCGAACTTGGCGTGGGACTGCGCAACGGCATCATAAAGCACATGCTCGCCCAGATCGCGAACGTCTGCGAGCACGCCACCTACATCGTGTTCAACTACAGCCAGGCTATGGCGCCCGATGCATCGTGCGAGACGATTCTCGTTGACGGCGATATGACCCCGACTTTCGAGGAGATTGCCCAATGCCGTCTCTAGAGAGGGAAGCGTATAGGCTTCGAAGCCTTATCGACGATGCCGACGCCATCATCGTCGGCATCGGCTCGGGCATGTCAAGCGCCGCCGGGTTCAACCATTACAACCGCGCAGGCATGGCGCGCGCCGGAATGACGGACTGGCAGCAAGCCTTTGGCTTCAAGAGCCTTTTCGACGGCTTCTACCACCTCTACCCCAGCCTCGAG
>NZ_QRJA01000016.1:0-59653 GCF_003471405.1 Collinsella sp. AM20-15AC | reverse complement strand
GAGGCGGGGCATTCCCCGCCTCTTACACCACATCTCTGCGCGCTACCCGATCGGGCTCCAAACAAGGCGATTTTGCTGCTCTGGACCGGAAAATCGATGCTACTAATTTGGTGACAGTACTCATATTTGGCCCTTTTTGACCACTGCCCCTTGGTCCAGGACAAAACGGGCTGCCCGAATCATGGGGCGGGTCCATTTTCGGCTGTCCTCAGCTTGCCAGTTCGAAAATGGACCTGCCGCATGATTGAATCTTTATTTCAACTTTACACCTAGGTTTACAGCTGTCTTGTCAGCTGTAAACCTAGGTGTCATACTAAAGCCCCAAGATTCGCCAAAAGAGAGGGGCCTTGATGGCACAGAGCGCGAACATGGATGCGTCGGAGCTTGCACGCGATATCGCGGCCGGCCTAGCATCGGCAACGACGGCAACGGAGCGCGCGGCACTGGTGCCCGCAGAGCTCGTCGAGGCCATTCAGCAACTTAAAACCCAACGTGACGCGGTGATCCTGGCACACTATTACGTGGCGCCCGAGGTCCAAGCCGTTGCCGATTACGTCGGCGACAGCTTCTACCTGGCAAAACTCGCCAAGAGCCTGCCGCAGCGGACCATCGTGCTGTGCGGCGTGGAGTTTATGGGCGAGAGTGCCAAGCTGCTCAACCCCACCAAGACCGTGCTGCTGCCCGAGCCGGGCGCGGACTGCCCCATGGCTCACATGGTCAAGCGCGAGACGGTCGACGCGGCGCGCACCGAGTACGGCGACGACCTGGCCGTGGTCTGCTACGTCAACTCCACGGTCGAGATCAAGAGCTGGAGCGACGTGTGCGTCACCAGCTCCAACGCCGTTAAGATCGTGTCCGAGCTGCCGCAGCAGCATATCCTGTTCATTCCCGACCAAAACCTGGGCCGCTTCGTAGCCGAGCAGGTGCCGCAAAAGCACGTCATCCTCAACAACGGCTACTGCCCGCGCCATCACATCATCACCGTCGAGCAGATCGTCGACGCGACGGAGGCCCACCCCGACGCGCTCGTGCTGGCGCATCCCGAGTGCAAGGCCGACGTCCTGGCCGAGGCCGACTACATCGGCTCCACCGCCGGCATTATCAAGTACGCCGAGGAGTCGGACGCGAGCGAGTTCATCATTGTGACGGTCCGCGGTGTGCTCTACGAGCTCGAGCGCCGCTGCCAGGGCACCGGCAAGAAGTTCTACTTCCCCGCGGTGCAGCCCACCTGCGTCAACATGGATCTCATCACGCTCGAAAAGCTCGTGCGCTGCCTGGAGACGGGTGAGGGCGAGGTGCAGATCGGCGTCTCGGACGAGGCGGCAGACCAGGCCAAGCTCACGCTCGACCGTATGCTCGAGTACGCAGCGCGCTAGAACAATGTGACGTGAGGGACAGTCCCGCATGTCACATTACAAGGGAGAGGATTCCTGTGGAAACCAAACAATACCCCGACATGGAGTGCGACGTCGTCATTGCCGGCTGTGGCGTGGCGGGCCTGTACGCGGCTCTCAACCTGCCGACGAGCACGCGCGTGATCATGCTCTCCAAGGGCGCTGTCGACGAGTGCGATTCGATGCTCGCGCAGGGCGGCATCTGTGTGCTGCCCGAGGGCTCGGACTACGATGCCTTCTTTGAGGACACCATGCACGCCGGCCACTACGAGAACCGCCGCGAGAGCGTCGACATCATGATCCGCTCGAGCCGCTCGGTCATCAACGACCTGCTGGCCATGGGCGTGGACTTTGAGCGCAAGGCCGACGGCAGCCTCGACTTTACCCGCGAGGGTGCGCACAGCCGCCCGCGCATCGCCTTCCATGCCGACATTACGGGCAAGGAGATCACGACCAAGCTGCTCCAGGCCGTTCGCAAGCTGGATAACGTGCAGATTTTGGAGCACGTGGCCATGACCGACATCCTGACGGCCGAGCGTGACGGCGCCACGGTGTGTGCCGGCGTCATCGCCGTTCCCGTGGACGAGGACAACTCGGTTCGTCCCGCCGACGAGCTGGCAAATGCCGCCGAGGGCGTGCATACCGGTGAGCCGTTTAAGATCCATGCCCGCCACACGCTGTGGGCAACGGGCGGCATCGGTGGCGTATACGATCATTCCACCAACTACCCGCAGCTCACCGGCGATGCCTGCTATATCGCTCAGGAGCACGGCATTAAGATGGAGCACCTGGACTACGTGCAGATCCACCCCACGGGACTGTTCTCGCCGCAGCCGGGCCGCACCTTCCTGATCAGCGAGAGCTGCCGCGGCGAGGGCGCGGTTTTGCTCAACGCCGCCGGCGAGCGCTTTACCGACGAGCTGCAGCCGCGCGACGTGGTCGCCGCCGCTATTCGCGAGCAGATGAAGCTCGACGGCGCCGAGCACGAGTGGCTGAGCTTTGCCCCCGTCGAGCGCGACGTGGTGACCGGGCACTTTGCCAACATCCGCGCGCGCTGCCTGGAGGACGGTCGCGACATCCTGGACGAGCCCATCCCCGTTACGCCCACGCAGCACTACTTTATGGGCGGCGTATGGGTCGATAAGGACGGCCGCACTTCGATGCCCGAGCTCTACGCCGCGGGCGAGACGGCTTGCAACGGCGTTCACGGCAAGAATCGCCTGGCTTCCAACAGCCTGCTCGAGTCCCTGGTTTGGGGCCGCCGTGCCGCCTGGTGCATGCGCACCGGCGAGTCGCTCGCCGTGGAGCAGGCGGGCGAGCCCGCGCTTGACGGGCGTCATCGCGCCCTGGGCGCCGAGACCCTTGCAATCGATGATTTGGCCCGTGCGGCCGGCACGCAGGCCGTGGAGGAGTAGACCATGAATCCCATTACCATGAAGCTCGTCGTCGATGATCTGATTTTGCAGGCTCTGCGCGAGGACATCACGTTTGAGGACGTGAGTACGGCGAGCGTGTGCCCTACGGCGCGCCCCGCTACCGTTGAGCTCATCGCCAAGGCCGATGGCATCATCGCCGGCTTGGATGTGTTCGCTCGCACTTTTGAGCTGCTGGATCCGCAGAGCTCCGTGTTGTTCGATGTCGCGGACGGCGACGAGGTGCACGCCGGTGACCACGTGGGCCAGGTGCGCGGCGATGCGCGCGTATTGCTTTCGGGCGAGCGCGTGGCGCTCAACTACCTGCAGCGCATGAGCGGCATCGCTACTTACACGCATCGGATGGCGGCCGCGCTCGAGGGCACCAAGACCGTGCTTGTCGACACGCGCAAGACCACGCCGGGCATGCGTGTCTTCGAGAAGGCCGCAGTCGAGATCGGCGGCGGCAGCAACCACCGTTACAACCTGTCGACGGCCGTCATGCTCAAGGACAACCACATCGACGCCGCCGGCGGCGTGATGCGTGCGATCGAGATGGCGCGCGCCCATGCATCGTTTACCACGACGGTCGAGATCGAGTGCGAGAACCTGGACATGGTGCGCGAGGCCGTGGAAGCCGGCGCCGACATCATCATGTTCGACAACATGACCCACGACGACATGGCTGCCGCGATTGAGCTTATCGATGGCCGCGCCAAGACCGAGTGCTCGGGCAACGTGGACGCCAGCAATATCCGCGTGCTCGCCGACCTGGGCGTTGACTTTATTAGCTCGGGGGCGTTGACCCACTCTGCGCCGATTCTCGACCTTTCGCTTAAGCACCTGCGTCTGCTGGACGGTAAATAATGGACGCCCGCGAGCGTCGCCGTGCCATCATGGGCGTGCTCGAGGGAGCCACGGGGCCCGTTTCGGGCAGTGCGCTTGCCCGCGAGGTTGGCGTGAGCCGTCAGGTCGTGGTTCAGGACATTGCCCTGCTGCGCGCCGATGGGCACGATATCGTGGCGACCAATCGCGGCTACGTGCTGCAGGAGGCCCCCAGCAGCCCCGCCGTGCCCACGCGCTTGGTCAAGGTTCGCCACAGCGTTGAGCAGGCAGGCGATGAGCTCACGAGTATCGTCGACGCCGGAGGCGCCGTGCTCAACGTGATCGTCAATCACCGCGTGTACGGTAAGATCACGGCCGACCTGGACATTCGCAATCGTCGCGATGTTGAGCGCTACCTGCACGATATCGAGAGCGGCAAGAGCTTTCCGCTACTAACGGTGACGAGTGGTTACCACTTCCATCGCATTGCGGCAGAGGATGAGCAAACCCTCGACGAGATCGAGACCATGCTCAAGGAAAAGGGCTACCTTGCCGATTTAATGCCCTACGAGGATGATTTGTCCTAGAACACATGCAAAAGGAGGCCTCCGCGGCGATGCGGAGGCCTCCTTTTTGTGCACGGTGTACTTTTGAGTGTGCAAGTGGGGAGTTGTTACTCCTCGACGATCTCGGTGATCGCGCCAGCGGGGCAAGCGTCCTGGCAAGCGCCACAGGCGACGCAGGAGTCCTCGTCAGCGACGGTAGCGACGTCCTGGAGCTCCAGAACGCCAGCGGGGCAGGAGTCGACGCAAACGCCACAAGCGATGCACTCGTCGGCATCAATTACGGGATGAGCCATGGTAGTTTCCTCTCTGTTGACCGACGCTACAGGCGATGCGCGTCGGTTTGATTCGGGCAAAAACATACCACGGGAGCGACCGTTTGCAATACCCTCTGGCCGGCATCTTCATACCGTTCGCCGAGTATGCCACGGCTTACTAAAAAACATGCAGGTGAGGCCGCTGAGCTGCGCAAATGTTAGCTAAAGATGACTTGAAATATTGAGCGATTGAGCGCGTCTGCGGAAAGGGCATCCCGTTATTTGGCCGAAAAACGGGTCGAACTTTCCCCAGGGAAGCCCGGGGCCGCCATGTGCGCTCCCAAGCCCAAACCTCAGCCATCTCTACATAGATCTCAATAGATCTGCCGAGAACTCAAACAGTGCATCTACCTGCGCATTTGAGAACCTAAACTCTCAGAGATAAGAAATCTTATATGAATTGACTTAGATTTTGTATATTCCGGCCCATAAGGGGATACACTACATCCTGAAAGACAAGCCGAAGCGCCACACGACAGACCGTCGAGGCGGCGCGAACGCAAAAGAGAGAGGGAATTTCTAATGAGTAAGATTCTTGGTATCGACCTTGGTACTACTAACTCCGCTATGGCCGTCCTCGAGGGCGGTTCTCCGACCATTATCGTGAACGCCGAGGGCGACCGTACCACCCCGTCTGTCGTGGGCTTCCGTGCTGACGGCGACCGCGTCGTGGGTAAGGCCGCTAAGAACCAGGCTGTCACCAACCCCAAGAACACCGTGTTCTCCATCAAGCGCTTCATGGGCCGCAAGTACTCCGAGTGCACCTCTGAGCTCAAGACCGTGCCGTATGAGGTCAAGGAGGGCCAGGGTGGCCGTGCCGTCGTCGACATCGAGGGCAAGGATTACACCGCCGAGCAGGTGAGCGCCATGGTGCTCGCCAAGATGAAGGCCGACGCCGAGAAGTACCTGGGCGAGACCGTCACCGACGCCGTCATTACCGTCCCGGCATACTTCAACGACGCCCAGCGTCAGGCCACCAAGGACGCCGGTAAGATCGCCGGCCTCAACGTCAAGCGTATCGTCAACGAGCCGACCGCTGCTGCTCTGGCCTATGGCCTGGACAAGCAGGGCTCCGACCAGCGCATCCTGGTCTTCGACCTGGGCGGCGGCACCTTCGACGTCTCCATCCTCGACCTCGCCGATGGCGTGTTTGAGGTTCTGTCCACCTCGGGCGACAACCACCTGGGCGGCGACGACTGGGATCAGCGCGTCATCGACTGGATGGCCGACAAGTTCCAGCAGGAGAACGGTGTCGACCTGCGTCAGGATCCCATGGCCCTGCAGCGTCTGAAGGAGGCCGCCGAGAACGCCAAGAAGGAGCTCTCCGCCGCCCAGCAGTCCACCATCAACCTGCCGTTCATCACCATGAACCAGTCCGGCCCGCTGCACCTCAACTACACGCTGACCCGCGCCGAGTTCGAGAAGATCACCCGTGACCTGCTCGAGCGCTGCAAGCAGCCTGTCACCAACGCCCTGCGCGACGCTAAGCTCAAGCTCTCCGATCTGACCGAGGTCATCCTCGTCGGCGGCTCCACCCGTATGCCCGCCGTCCAGGATCTGGTCAAGACCATGACCGGCAAGCAGCCCAACATGTCCGTGAACCCCGACGAGGTCGTTGCCGACGGCGCTGCCGTCCAGGGCGGCGTGCTCACCGGCGACGTCGAGGGCATCCTGCTGCTCGACGTTACCCCGCTGTCGCTGGGCGTCGAGACCATGGGCGGCATCATGACCAAGATGATCGACCGCAACACCACGATCCCGACCTCCAAGACCGAGGTTTACTCCACCGCTGCCGACAACCAGACCAGCGTCGAGATTAACGTGCTCCAGGGCGAGCGCGAGCTTGCCCGCGACAACAAGTCGCTCGGTAAGTTCCAGCTGACCGGCATCCCGGCTGCCCGCCGCGGCGTGCCGCAGATCGAGGTCACCTTCGACATCGACGCCAACGGCATCGTCAAGGTCTCCGCTAAGGACAAGGGCACCGGCAAGGAGCAGCAGATCACCATTTCCGGCTCCACTGCTCTGTCCGACGACGAAGTCGATCGCATGGTCAAGGACGCCGAGGCTCATGCCGAGGAGGACAAGAAGCAGAAGGAAGAGGTCGAGGTCCGCAACCAGACCGACAGCCTGTGCTACTCCACCGAGCAGACCCTCAACGAGCTGGGCGATAAGGTTTCCGCCGACGTGAAGTCCAAGGCCGAGGCTGCTATCGCCGACGCCAAGAAGGCGCTCGAGGGCTCTGACGTCGAGGCTATCAAGGCCGCTGGCGAGTCCCTGCAGTCTGTGGCCTACGAGCTGGCTCAGGTTGTCTACGCCGACGCTCAGCAGCAGACCGACGGTGCCGCCGGTGCCCAGCCTGCCGACGATGACGTTGTCGACGCTGACTACGAGGTTGTGGACGACGAGGACAAGTAATCATGTCCGCCCGTAAAGCTCGCACGGAGGCGGCTGCTGCTGGCGCCGCCCCCGTTGACTCTGAGGAGAAGGACGTGAAGATTCCCGTAGAGGCCGCAGACGATACCGAGGCCAACGAGGCCGAGGCCGCCGAGGCTGCCGAGAACCAGGTAGAGGATTCCAACAAGGAGGCGACGATGACCGAGGACGAGATGGTGGAAGCCGCTATCCGCGCCGGTGAAGAAGCCGCCGACAACGACTTTAAGCTCAAGTTCGAGCAGGCCCAAAAGGAGCTTGCCGATGTGCGCAATGAGCTCGATGCTGCGGCAGAGGCTCAGAAGGCCGCCGAGGACAAGGCGAAGGACGCTACCGAGCGCACCGCCCGTCTGCAGGCCGACTGGGAGAACTTCCGTCGCCGCACCGCCAACGAGCGCATCGCCGAGCGCGAGCGCGCGACCGAGAAGCTTGTCACCGCGCTGTTGCCGGTGATCGACGATATCGAGCGCGCGATCGACCATGCCCGCAGCCAAGAGCTTTCTGACGACTTTAAGCAGTTCGTCGATGGCGTTGACGCGGTACATGCCAAGCTGCTCGATGTGTTTGCGCACGAGGGCGTTGAGCCCATCGACCCCAAGGGCGAGGCGTTCGATCCGCTCGAGCACCAGGCTGTGGGTCGCGTCGAGGACGCATCGCAGTACGACGAGACCGTCAACGATGTGTACCAGAAGGGCTACCGTATGGCGGATCGCATTCTGCGTTCCGCGATGGTGACGGTGACCTACGGTGGCGAGAAGCGCCCCGCACCGGAGCCCGAAGCGGCGCCCGAGGATGCTACGGCCGATACGGCCGAGAGCACCGAGGAGTAATTGAGAAGGGCCCCGGGGCAACACCCGGGGCCCTTTCTGGCCTAGTGCCATATGAAAGCATGAGCCGTCGCCTGCATGGGCGGCGGACGTAACAGGAGAGGAGCTACGATGGCTGCAGGCAAAACCTTCTATGACATCCTGGGCGTATCCAAGAGCGCCTCCGACAAAGAGATCAAGAGCGCGTTTCGCAAGCTCGCGCAAAAATATCACCCCGATGCCGGCGGCGACGAGGCCAAGTTCAAGGAGATTAGCGAGGCCTACGAAACGCTTTCGGACGAGAAGAAGCGCAAAGAGTACGACCAGATGCTCATGTTCGGCGGCATGCCGGGCGCGGGCGGCGCGTATGGCGGCGGCTACGGTGCCGGCGCGGGCGCCAGCGGCTGGGGCGATATCTTCGACAGCATCTTTAGCGGCAACGGCGCCTGGGGCAGCGATTGGGGCTCGGGCTTTGCCGGGGCTGCGGGCGCTGCCGGTGCCGGCGCGGGCCGCAGCCGTGCTCGCAAGGGCGGCGACCTGTCGCTGACCGTCGATGTGACGGCCGAGGACGCGTTCCGCGGCGTGACGCACAAGGTCACCTATCGCATTCCCTCGACAGGCGAGCAGCAGACCATTACGGTCTCGGTGCCTGCGGGTGCGGTCGACGGCGGCAAGCTACGCTACAAGCGTCGCGGCGAGTATGGCGTTGCCGGCGGCGAGCGCGGCGACCTGGTCGTGACCACGCACGTGGAGGAGCACCCGCTGTTTAAGCGCAAAGGCGCCGATGTGACCATGGAGGTACCGGTCTCGGTCTACGAGGCGGCGCTCGGCTGCACGGTGGACGTGCCCACGCCCGGCGGTGCGACGGTCCGTCTGAAGGTGCCCGCGGGTACCCAGACGGGCAAGAAGTTCCGCTTTAAGGAGATGGGAGCGCCCGACGTTAAACACCGTGGCCGTACGGGCGCGCTGCTCGTCGAGATCAAGGTGCAGGTCCCCACGAACCTATCCGATGACGAGCGCGATGCCATGGCCAAGCTGCGTGAGGCCGACACGCGCGACTATCGCGAGAAGGTCAACCGTTACAAGGCGACGTACTAGGGCGGTTGCGTGGCCCACGGGCTGGCCGCAGGCTTATGATGGACGATAGCGAGACGGAAAGGGGTCAGGTAGCATGGCCGAGGACAATAGGAACAAACCGCTGTACATGATCAGCGTGGCGGCCGAGCTGACCGGCATGCATCCGCAGACTCTGCGCGTCTACGAGTCCAAGGGCCTGGTGAACCCCCAGCGCTCGGGCGGCAACACGCGTCTGTATTCGCGTGCCGATATCGAGCGCCTGGAGCTCATCAACCAACTGACCGACGAGGGCATCAACCTTGCCGGCGTGGTGCGCATCCTCGATATGAAGGAGCGTGCCGAGGAGCGCGAGCGCGAGAATGAGAAGCTCCGCGCTCGCGTGCGCCAGCTCGAGGACGAGCTGCACGAGTACAAGATGCAGAAGAAGATCACCGCCCTGGCCCCGCGCGATGGCTCGGTCAACCCCGAGCAAGTCATGCGCAAGCTGCTAGGTACGGGTAGCGACCTATAGCTCCGCCGACGCTGCCGGGCACTCATTGGGGACAGACTTAAATGAGTGCCCGCAGAATGAGAGTGGATAATCTCCCGTTTTTGGCCTGTTTGCAGGCTCAAAGTGGGAGATTATCCACTCTCGTCATTTCGGCGTCTAAGTCTGCCCCCGGCACCCAACTCGTTCTTTGCTTTACTGAGATAAAGTGAACGTGCAGATTCGTAACCCACTCGCAACCGTTCTATGGCACGATATTGAACGAATGTATGCTATGCGCCCAAATCGTTTTGGGCAGAGTGGGAGACAGTATGGTCAAGCTGTACGAGGACGGCATCTACCTGCGCGGCGGCAGCGAGGTCGTGCCTGCGGCCGAGGCTGCTGAGCGCGGCATTACGAAGACGCCCGAGGATGCCAAGCGCGGAACCATCGCGTATTCGATCCTCCAAGCACACAATACGTCCGGCGACCCCGAGGCACTCAAGATTCGCTTCGACGCCATGGCGAGCCACGACATCACCTTTGTCGGCATCATCCAAACGGCGCGTGCCTCGGGCATGGAGCAGTTCCCGCTGCCCTACGTGCTCACCAACTGCCATAACTCGCTGTGCGCCGTGGGCGGCACCATCAACGAGGACGACCACGTCTTTGGCCTCTCCGCGGCCAAGAAGTACGGCGGCATCTTCGTCCCGCCGCACATCGCCGTTATCCACTCCTTTATGCGTGAGAACTTTGCCGGTTGCGGCAAGATGATCCTGGGTTCCGACTCGCACACCCGCTACGGCGCCCTAGGCACCATGGCCGTGGGTGAGGGCGGCGGCGAGCTGGCCAAGCAGTTGCTGCGCGACACCTACGATGTCGCCTATCCCGGCGTCGTTGCCATCTACCTCACGGGTGCCCCGCGCCCCGGCGTCGGCCCGCACGACGTGGCGCTCGCCATCATCCGCGCCGTCTTTGCCAAGGGCTACGTTAAGAACAAGGTCATGGAGTTCGTGGGCCCCGGCATCTCGAGCATGACGACCGACTACCGCAACGGCGTCGACGTCATGACCACCGAGACCACCTGCCTGTCGAGCATCTGGGCCACCGACGAGGACACGCACGCATTCCTGGCCATGCACGGCCGCGGCGACGACTACCGCGAGCTCAAGCCTGCCGATGTTGCCTACTACGACGGCTGCGTCGAGGTCGACTTGTCGAGCATCAAGCCCATGATCGCGCTGCCGTTCCATCCTTCCAACGGCTTTGAGATCGACGAGCTCAATGAGAACCTCGAGGACATCCTTCACGAGGTGGAGCTCGAGGCCGCCAAGATCGGCGAGGGTAAGACGCACTTTAGCCTGCTCGACAAGATTGTCGACGGCAAGCTGCACGTGCAGCAGGGCGTTATCGCCGGCTGCTCGGGCGGCAACTACGACTCCGTGGTCCAGGCTGCCCGCGTGCTCAAGGGCGCCAACACCGGCTGCGGCGAGTTCTCGCTGTCGGTCTATCCCACGAGCCAGCCCGTGGCACTCGAGCTTACACGCCGCGGCTATATCTACGACCTTATGGAGGCCGGCGCGATCGTGCGCACGGCATTCTGCGGCCCGTGCTTCGGTGCCGGCGACACGCCCGCCAACAACGGCCTGTCGATCCGCCACACTACGCGCAACTTCCCCAACCGCGAGGGCTCCAAGCCGGGCAATGGCCAGCTGAGCGCCGTGGCTCTGATGGACGCCCGTTCCATTGCGGCGACGGCTGCCAACGGCGGCATCCTGACGCCGGCGACCGACCTGCCCGAGGACACCTGGGACGAGGCTTGCGAGTACACCTTCGACGACGCGCCGTACAAGAAGCGCGTGTACTGGGGCTTTGGCAAGGCGGAGCCTGCCGACGAGCTGGTCGAAGGCCCCAACATCAAGCCGTGGCCCGCGATGGAGCCTCTCGGCGACGACATTCTGCTCAAGGTGTGCTCCAAGATCATGGACCCGGTCACCACGACCGACGAGCTCATTCCTTCGGGCGAGACGAGCTCCTTCCGCTCCAACCCGCTGGGCCTGGCCGAGTTTACGCTGAGCCGTCGCGATCCGGCCTACGTGGGCCGCTCCAAGGAGGTCGACGCGGTGGAGAAGCGCCGCGTGGCCGGAGAGGCCGCGGGCGACCTGGCGGCGCTCGATGCCGAGCTTGCAGGCGTGTTTGAGGCACTGGCCGGCGCGGGTGTCGCGGCAGACACCAAGGCGACTGAGTACGGCTCCATGCTCTATGCCAAGAAGCCAGGTGACGGTTCTGCCCGCGAGCAGGCCGCGAGCTGCCAGCGCGTGATCGGCGGCCTGGCCAACATCGTCCACGAGTACGCTACCAAGCGTTATCGCTCCAACGTGATGAACTGGGGCATGGTGCCCTTTCAGATGGAGGCGGAGCCCAACTTTGAGGTGGGCGATTACGTCTTTGTGCCGGGTGTCCGCGCCGCGCTCGATGGCGACCTAAAGGACATCGCCGCCTACGTGGTGCGCGCCGATGGTGCGGTCGAGCGGATTGAGCTCTACATTGCCGATATGACGGCCGAGGAGCGTGCCATCGTCAAGGCCGGCTGCCTGATCAACTACAACAAGTTCAAGGCCGCTGCCGAGTAACGCACTTAATTGTCCGCCCGGGGCTTACCCTTTCCCGCTCGCTCACGCGCTTCGCGAGGGTCGCGTTCGGGAAAGGGTAAGCCCCGGGCTACATTTCTGCGTTCTCGTTGGGTCTTGAGGGGCGCCAAAAATAGACTTGCTTGATGCCGCCTCTGTTATCGGGGCGGCTTCTTTTTGTTGAAAACCACCACAAAGGGGGCAGGCACCTTTGTGGTGGTGGGGACGAGCTCGATGCTGTTGTGATCGTTGAGCGGCATGTTAATGGGCGGCTCTACAGAATTTCATCTGGGCTGGCGGGTTTGGTTGTTTTGGGGATGCCGAGTTTGGATGACGCGAAATCGTCAACATTGTCCTTAATTCCGTCTTTGGTGTAGACAGTGACCATATAGGTGCTGTGTCCGAATTCGCCCTTGTCGCGTGTTGCCCAGGCATCCCAGTAGGCGGCCCCGTTTCGCCCTTTGATTTTTCCGACACGGCGGAGTTCTGTTCGCTTTAATCTCTGGTTGCTATAGATGGTTCGACCGGCCTCCTCGGTGAGCCCGCACTGTCCAAGCATCTTGTCGAGGACTTGGTTCATGTGGCGCTCATCGGTGTTTGGTGCGTAGTCGTAGGCGAGGGTGATGAAGTCGAGTGGCTGGTCGTCGATTAGATAGTTTAGCGTCTGAGGTCCAAGGCAGAAATAGGGGGAGCATCCGTCGATCTGACCGAGCAGTGGCAACTTTGACTGCCAACTTCCGGTGGGAATTCCATCTTCGTAAAACACGCCGCGACAGATAAAGGAGAGCGAGGTGGCACGCGAGCCGGCGTCGACCATTCCGCATAAATCGAAGGGCGAGGTGATACCAAGGGAAAAGGGCGTGATGACGATAAGGAAGAGCATCACGATGGGTATGGCGAGAATGGCGATGACGTTGCGACCGGTGGAATGAGGCGGCTTCATATGCGCTCCTCGAGACAAAGATCTGTTGAGGATAGGCAGAAATGGATATGTTCAGAGAGCAATTCAAGTTTAATCTCATTGCGCGAGATGGTCGACCGTTAGCGTCGAAAACCACCACAAAGGTGCCTGTCCCCTTTGTGGTGGTGAGGAGCGCGCGGCTTCTTTTGGTAATAGTGTTAGCTGGCGGTATCATTAGTGCAGGTGGCGAAGGTTTGCATTGTGGGGTGTTTTGCCGTGAGCCGTTCTGCCCGTATTGGATTGATTGTCTTGGCGCTTGCGATCGCTGTGGTTGGCGCGGGCGCTGTCGGTATGGCATTTCTACCTGCTGCGGTGACGGAGCCGGTGGTCAAGCCTGTGACTCAATCTGTCGAACTTCTGACCGGCGACGACAAGCCCGAGACCATTACCGTTGATTTTGATGAGCAGCCGGCTGTGCTGGGTATTAGCAATTATCCGCGTATTCAGCTTGGGGCCATGCGCTATACCACGGATACAAGCCTGATCGATAGGGCGTCCGAGCTACTCAAGGGCAAAACATTTAAGCGTTGGTACGGATATGCGTCCTATCGGGCAAAAGCGAACGACATGGTTGGCGGATGCCACTCGTCCATCGAGCTGGACACTGCAAACGGCGCAAAGTTATGTGATGTCTCGTACGATCCGGGCTACGAGGGCAATGAGGGTCCGGGCATCTACATCATGGACGGCGATGTCGCCTATGTCATGGAGGGCGACCAGACCGAGCTCAACGATTTTATGGGTCAGTGTATCCAAGATGCCTATAAACAGACCTGCTTGCCTGACCCGCAGACTGCACGCGATAGTGGGTCTGCCCGTACATGGCTGTTCGAGGATGAGATGCCCTGGACCGTCGAATCGGGAAGTACGGGTTCGGCGAAGGAGTAGAGGCCGCGACCACCACAAAGGTGCCTGTCCTCTTTGTGGTGGTTTTCGGTCTGTCTCGATCTGTGACATCTAGGATCAAAAATGGCTGCTAGATGTTACAGATCGAGACGGTAGCGCGCCTGGGCAGCGGCGGGCTGACATCTCAGTACCCTATCCGTAATTCACTCAGAAAATCTTATATATAGAGACTTAGATTTGTGTATAAGATCGCGTAAAGCTGGCAACAATACTTCTCGAACAACGTGAAGCCGCCCCGTAGGGCGGCCGCCCCAAGAGAGGTGATTCCATGAGAATCGATAAGCTAGCAATGACGTCGCGCGAGGCGCTGCAGACCGCCATGAGCACGGCTGCCGATGCACAGGCCGGCGCGGTGGAGCCGATCCACCTGCTGTCTGCCCTGCTCGGTGCCGGCGAGCGCAATATCTCCGTGATCATCGAGCGCATCGGTGCCGACCCGGCTCAGCTCGCACGCTCCACACAAGATGCCATCGACCATGCGCCCAAGGTGTCGGGCGAGGGTCAGCAGATGGGCCTGTCCAACGAGCTCGTTCGCGTGATCGAGAAGGCCGAGAAAAAGGCCACCAAGATGGGCGACAGCTTTGTGGTGACCGAGCATCTGCTGATGGCACTTGCCGAGGACAAGGGTGAGGCGGGTCGCGTGCTGCGTGACGCCGGCGTGACCAAGGAGCGCATCGAGCAAGTCTACGAGGAACTGCGCGGCGATGACCGCGTGACGTCTGCCGAGGACAAGACGCAGTTTGAGGCGTTGGAGCAGTACGGTCGCAACATCTGCGATCTGGCTCGCGCCGGCAAGCTCGACCCGGTCATCGGCCGTACCGACGAGATCCGTCGTACTATTCAGGTTCTGTCCCGCCGCACCAAGAACAACCCCGTGCTTATCGGCGAGCCGGGCGTCGGCAAGACGGCCATCGTCGAGGGCATTGCTCAGCGAATCGTGGCCGGCGACGTACCGAGCACCCTGCGCGACCGCGACCTCATCGAGCTCGACATGAGCGCGCTGGTCGCCGGCGCCAAGTACCGCGGCGAGTTCGAGGACCGCTTGAAGGCCGTGCTCAAGGAAGTGCAAAAATCCGAAGGCAAGGTCATCCTGTTCATCGATGAGCTCCATACCATCGTGGGCGCGGGTGCCACCGAGGGCTCCATGGACGCCGGCAACATCCTCAAACCGGCGCTCGCTCGTGGCGACCTGCACGCGATCGGCGCGACCACGCTCGACGAGTACCGCAAGTACATCGAGAAGGACGCGGCGCTCGCCCGTCGTTTCCAGACCGTGATGGTCAGCGAGCCTACCGTCGAGGACACCATTTCAATCCTGCGTGGCCTGAAGGAGAAGTACGAGATCTTCCACGGCGTACACATCACCGATAGCGCGCTCGTGGCTGCCGCCGACCTCTCCGACCGCTACATCGCCGACCGCTTCCTGCCCGACAAGGCTATCGACCTGGTCGATGAGGCCGCGAGCCGCCTGCGCATGGAACTCGACAGCATGCCGGTCGAGATCGACGCCACCACGCGTCAGCTCACCCAGCTGCAGATCGAGGAACAGGCGCTCATGAAAGAGACCGACGACGCCTCTAAGGAGCGTTTGGAGGCTCTGCGCCAAGAGATTGCCGAAGTCCAGGAAAAGCTCAACGTGCAAAAGGCCGGCTGGCTCAACCAAAAGAACGCCATCGACCACGTGCAGGAGCTTAAGGGCCAGCTTGACGAGGCCAAGAGCGAAGAGGAGCGCGCGACGCGCAACGGCGACCTGGGCCGTGCGTCCGAGCTGCGCTTCTCCGTGATTCCGGGCTTGCAGCAGCAGATTCAGGAGTCCGAGGCTGCGCTCGAGGCACAAAAGGAGCAGGACGGCGAGGGCCTCAACGAGCAGGTGACCTCCGACGAGATTGCCGAGGTCGTGAGTGCCTGGACCGGCGTGCCCGTGTCCAAGATGATGCAGGGCGAGCTCGACAAGCTCAAGGGCCTGGAGGGCGAGCTGCATAAGCGCGTTATCGGTCAGGACGAGGCCGTGTCCGCTGTGGCCGCGGCCGTGCGCCGTAGCCGTGCGGGCCTCTCCGATCCGGACAAGCCCATCGGCAGCTTCTTCTTCCTGGGCCCCACCGGCGTAGGCAAGACCGAGCTCGCCAAGGCGCTGGCCGAGTGCCTGTTCGATGACGAGCGCGCGCTCGTGCGTATCGACATGTCCGAGTATATGGAGAAGTTCAGCGTCCAGCGTCTGATCGGTGCGCCCCCGGGATACGTGGGTTACGACGAGGGCGGTCAACTGACCGAGGCCGTGCGCCGTCGTCCGTACTCCGTGATCTTGCTCGACGAGATGGAGAAGGCCCATCCGGATGTCTTTAACGTGCTGTTGCAGGTGCTCGACGACGGCCGTCTGACCGATGGCCAGGGTCGCCAGGTGTCCTTCAAGAACACGATCATCATCATGACGTCCAACGTGGGCTCCAAGGCCATCGCCGAGCTTTCCGGCAAGGACGAGGAGGAGATGCGCCATCAGGTTGACGCGGCCATGGCTCAAACCTTCCGCCCCGAGTTCCTCAACCGTATCGACGATATCGTGGTGTTCCATCCGCTCGGCATGGCGCAGATCGAGAAGATCGTCGACATCCAGCTCGCCGACGTCCGCGCACGCCTGGCCAACGAGCGCATGACGCTTGCCATCACCCCGGCGGCCAAGCAGATGCTCGCTGTGGGTGGCCTGGACCCCGTGTTCGGTGCCCGTCCGCTCAAGCGCCTGGTCCAGCGCGAGGTCGTGGACGCCATCGCCGCCGCTATCATCGACGGCACGGTGCGCGAGGGCGATCAGGTGACAGTCGATGTCGACAAGGACGGCGGCTTTACCGTCGTGTGCGACAACACGCCGGCGGCTACCTACGAGGTCCCCGACGCGCAGTAGGTTTTTGGCGCATGCCTTACAATCTGCCTTTTGAGCCGAACGCCAAGGGCGGCGGATCCAATGGGGTCCGCCGCCCTTTTTCGTGCGACAATCGATAATGTTGAACACGATTGCATGGCAAGGAGATATGCAGATGATAGACAAGAACAAGACGAATGCGCCGGTCGCCAACGCCGCGCCGGCCGCACCCAAGCCTGCACCCAAGCCTGCGCCTAAGCCGGCACCCAAGCCGCGCGACCCCTACATCCGTGCCGAGAACGAGGATGACGACGGCTACGATCCCTACAGCGACCGCCGCCCCGAGCGCGAGCCGCTGTTCGAAGCCGACCCCTGGCGCTAACGAACTCATTTGGGACGGGGCTCTTTTAGCTACTTGGGCTGCTATGTGAGCCAGCATCTAATAGGAGCCGCTAGCCCTGGCCTTTGATGTTCGGCAACAGATGATTTTTCCAGGACGGGGATTTTTAAATCTCTCTGTACCTAATGATCTTTTAAGACTCTGCTAGACCGGAATTGACATGAGGCGACAATAGACAACACCCCCGTGGAGTTTTGCGTTCTATGGGAACGTTGCCTATCAATACTTCATGTCAATCCCGGTCTAACAGAGCCATTTTATTTGTATAGCACCGCCTCCCTTGGCTACAATCGCCCCAAGTGACCTAAGAGCAAAAGGGGCAGCGCCGTGATTACGTACGACACCAAAACCGAGATTCTCAAGACGCTCGACAAGATGACGCGCGACCTTAACCTGTGCAACATCGACAACTTCACGACGGCTAAGATCGCGAGCGAATGCCATGTGAGCCGCAGTCTGGCGAGCCAGTATCTTAACGAGCTCGTTCGTCAGGGCGACGTTATCAAGGTCAACGCCCGCCCGGTGCTCTATTTCCATCGCCACTCCGTCGAACGCTACTTTAGGCATGCGTTCGATAAATCCGAATATGCCTCGATAGACGAGCTGCTGGGTGCTGCGGGCATCGACGAAGAAGAGGACTTTGACAAGGCCATCGGCTTCGACCTTACGTACGGGACATGCGTCGACCACCTCAAGAGCGCCATCCGCTATCCGCCACATGGGCTCCCGGCGCTTTTGATCGGCGAGCCGGGGACGGGCAAGCGCATGATGAGCGAGCTCACTTTTGAGTACGGCGTCAATGCGGGGATTCTGCCGACGCAGGCCCGCTACGTGCGCATCGACTGCAAACGACCCGTCGAGGCGACAGAGGTCGAGTACGAGATCTTTGGTGCGGACGGCTTTGGTGGTGCGGTCAAAGAGGCCAACGGCGGCGTGATCTACCTGAGCGGCTACGACCACTTGCCCCGCGTGGCGCGTGAACGTATCCTGCAACGCATCGGTGCCGGCGACCCTACGGGCGAGACCGCGCGCGGCACGTCGGACGTGCCTCCCGCCCGCTTCTTGCTCTCGTCCGCCCTGCCTGCCGACAGCGATATCGTCAAGGGTATCGCGCGCTTTGTGCCCATCACCGTCACGCTCCCGCGCCTGGCGGAGCGCAGCGTCGAGGAGCGCACGCTCTTTGTGATGCACTACCTGCGCGTCGAGGGCCGTCGCGTGGGTGCCGACATCGCGGTAAGCCGCGGCGCCCTGCGCGCCCTCGTCGACGCCGACTTCAAGGACAACATCGACGGCCTCCGCTCATGTATCACCAACTGCTGCGCGGGCGCCTATCTCAACCGCGAGAGCGAGACGCTCACCATCCAGACCTACAATCTGCCCTCCAGCGTGCTGGGCAAGACGGCGCCCGAGCCCGACGACGACCAGCTCGTGAGCGGCGACAAGGATGTCAACGACCCGTCCGTGCGCGTGACGGGCTTTTTCCAAAAGATTGTCGACCCCGTTGAGGCACTCGAGCGCGGTCAGGTGAGCTTCACCGAGTTCTTTACCAGCGCGACCATGGCGGTGCGTGCCTACGACGACTACATGAACTTCGACTTTGAGAACAAGAGCGTCAACCCGCGCGTGGGCGCCTACGAGAAGATGGTCGCGCCCGTGATCGAGCAGGTGAACCACGCCTACGGCATCGAGCTTACGCGCAAGATCTCGCGCTCCATCGCGCAGTCGCTCTTTACGCAGCTCTGGGGCGGTGCGGGCCTGAGCAAGTGGCGGATCGCCAATGCGGACGCCGTGGAGCGGACTCTGACGCTTTTGGAGAAGAACCAACCCGGCACGGCGACCGTTGTGGAGGAAATCGCCGCCAAGACCAAGACAGCCCTCGGCATGGAGCTCGATGCGCTCTCACGCACGGTGCTCTTTATCGAGGTGGGGGACGCCCTGCGCGCCACGGGAGGCCCGCGCGACTACCTGGGCGTGGTGGTGTGCCACGGCTATTCCACCGCCACGAGCATCGCCGACGCCGCCGACCGCATCCTGCGAACGCATGTCTTCGAGGCCATCGACATGACCTACGACCAGGAGGTCACCGAGATCGTGGGGCAGCTCTCGCGCCTGCTCGCGCGCTACTCGCACTGCAAGACGGTGGCGATCCTGGTGGACATGGGTTCGCTCGAAAAGATCAACGACGCCATTACAGGGCTCACGACGTGCGACATCCACATCGTCAACAACGTGTCGACCGGCCTTGCCCTCGAGGTGGGAAGCGCGCTCATCGCCCACGCCGATCTGGACGAGGTGCTCGCCCACGCCTCGGCGGGGCTCGCGCCCAGCTACAGCGTGGTGAGGGGTTCGGTCGAAAACGACGCCGTGGCGTTTTGCTCGGAGTCGGGTATCGAGGCAGCCGACAAGATCCGCCAGATCGTGCAGAACAGCCTCCCCGGCACGCCCGAGGTGCAGCTCGTGACCTGCGACTACCCCATGCTCGCCCAAAAGGGCGACGGCGCCCCGGTCTTTAGCGACTACCGCGTGCGCGCCGTCGTGGGCACCATGGACCCGGGCATCGTGTCGGTGCCGTTTGTGGGGCTCGAGGACATTCTCTACGAGGGAAGCTCCGACGCGCTCGACCGGGCGCTCTTCCCGCTCGTGGACCCCGAGAGCGTCCAGGAGTTCCATGCCAACCTCCTGCGCAACCTGACCCTTCGCAACGTGATCGAGTCCATTACGATCCTTAACCCCGAGATGCTCTACATCGAGGCCGACCGCGCGGTCAAGCGCTTGGCGGAGCTGCAGGGCGAGGATATCGACGCGCGCCGCAAGATCGGCGTCTACGTGCACCTGTGCGGTCTTATCGAGCGCCTGGTGACCAAGAATTTTGTTGACTCCGCCCCCGACACCGAGGCCTTTGAGCGCGACCATGCGGACTTTATCGAGAACTTCCGCGAGGCCTTTATCGACATGACGCGACGCTACCGTGTCGAGATACCTGTGTCGGAGATTGCATACGTGCACCACATGCTGCATGTGAGCATGGCCGATGCGCAAAAGAAAGTCGAGATAGCGGGCATGATTCTCGAAGACGAGTAGAACAGCCGACACAAACCTGGTAAAGCCCTCGACACTGTTGCGATGAGTGTCGAGGGCTAGTGTTGAGAAAACCAAATATCTTGTCCATTTGAGTGGCAAGGCTGTTGCGGTTTGCGGCGCTCTGTCGATTCTGTTTGATGCCGCGTCCCGCCGGTCTGCGACCGCCTATCTTGGTTTCAGCAGGAGATCAAGGGTTGCAGCGGCGGCCCTCTCAAAGAAACGCGGGCGCCCGCGCCCGCACACGGAAAGGAAGGGTGGACATGAGTATCGTCGCAGGGCGAATCGACTATCGTCTGCTCCACGGAATCGTACAGGGCTTCTGGTGCCCCACGTACGCCACGCAGCGCACGATGATCATCGACGACGCCACGGCCAACGATGAGGTGCGCAAGGCGGCCATGAAGCTGTCGAAGCCCTCGGGCCAGGCGCTCTCGATTATTACCGAGGAGAAGGCCCTCACCAACTTCAAAGCCGGCAAGTACGACAACCACACGGTGTTTACCATCGCGCGCGACCCGCAGACGTTCCTAGATCTGATCGAGGCCGGGCAGAAGATCCCGGTGCTCACGTTGGGGCTTACGGAGACCCCGCCCGAGGGCACCCCGGGCGTCCAGGCCGGCAGGCGCGCCTTCATTCTGGAGAAGGACATCCCTGTCTACCAGAAGATCGCGGCCGCGGGCACCAAGGTCGAGGTCCGCTACATGACCACCGATAAGCCTGTGCCCATCTCTGAGTTCATTCCCCTGTAAAGAAAGGTGATAAACATGGATGTTAATGCGCTCCAGTTTGTCCTGCTCGTCCTCTTGGCAGGATTCCGCGCGGTCGACGCCTATTCGACCCAGGCGATCCCGTTTATGCACGCGCTCGTCTGCTGGCTCGCCGGTATCATCTTGGGCGACCCCAACACGGGCCTCATCGTCGGCGGCACCATCCAGCTCATGTCCATGGGCGCCGCGGGCTTGGGCGGCTCGTCTGCCCCCGACTACGGCATGGCCGGTATGGTCGCGACCGTCACGGCCTGCATCACCGGTAACGGCGACATCTCCGTCGGCCTTGCGATCGGCGTCGTGGTCGCCATGCTCTATGTCCAGCTCGACGTCATCTTCAAGATCTACAACTCCTGGGTCTTCAAGGTCATTCGCGGCTATGCCGTCAAGCGCGAGTACAACAAGATGCTCGCCTCGTGCTTCCTTTCGCACCTGTGGCTCTTCCTCCAGGGCGCTCTGCCCATGATCATCGTGCTCGCCTTTGGCCAGCAGGCGGTCGAGGCCATCAACGCCTTCATGCCGCAGTGGTTCACCGACGGTCTCTCCATCGCCGCAGGCGTGCTGCCCGTCACCGGTTTCGCGATCCTGCTCACCTTCATGCCGGTCAACAAGTTCTACGCGTTCCTTATCGCCGGCTATGTCCTCGCTGCCTACCTCAACCTCTCCGTGCTCCCCATCGCTCTCTTGGGTGCTGTCGTGGCCATCGAGTACTTCCGCAACAAGTCTGAGGCCGCTCCCGTGGCCGCCGCTACCGTGAATGGAGGCGAGCTCGAAGATGAGTAACTTCTTCAAGCCCAAGGAATTCAAGGACTTCAACGAGGCTCCGGCCCCCGTACAACTCCCCGATGGCTCCTATGAGCCCGTCCTTACCGACGAAGACCTCAAGATCTGCTCGCGCCGTATGTGCCTGATGGATACGGTCTCGTACTCCTACGCCACGCAGAACGCCCCGTGCGCCATGTTCGCCTCCTACTACGCGCTTCGCAAGATCTACGGCAACGACGAGGACGCCTTCAACACCGCGATCCTGAACCAGCTCGACTGCGTGTTCAACGCCACGCCTCCCGTCTCGGGCCTGCTTCTCGGTGCCGGCCTCGCCATGGAGGATAAGGGCCACCTTAACGGCATCCATGCCGAGAACGACCTCAAGGTCGGCCTCATGGGCCCCATCTCCGGTATCGGCGACGTCTTTATCTGGATCCTGCCGATGACGATCCTCGGCTCCATCGCCGGCTATATGGCCCAGCAGGGAAGCCCCGTTGGCATCCTCCTGTGGCTGGCGGTCTGGGCCGCCCTGTACTTCTGGCGTATGCAGAACTACGTCCAGGGCTACAAGGCGGGCGCTTCCGTGGTGACCAAGATGGGCGATAAGCTCAACGTCCTCACCGACGCCGCCTCCATCCTCGGCCTTACCGTGGTCGGCTCGCTGATCTACAGCTCCGTCAAGCTCACCACGCCCCTCGTGTTCCAGTACGGCGAGATCTCGCTCGGTATCCAGGAGGGCGTGCTCGACCAGATCTTCCCCAACATCTTGGGTCTGCTCTTGGCCGTCGTGGTCTACAAACTGATCAAGAAGGGCGTCAAGCTCAACTGGATCATCCTTGGTATCCTTGCCGTGAGCTGCGTCTGCGCCGCCTTCGGTATCCTGGCCGCCTAAGTTCCTTCACTTTTCCTCCGTCGGTGGCTTCCCCCGACCGCCGACGGGGCTGTGGGCGCCATCCCACGGCCCCGGTGTTACGGTTCGTATCTGATTTGAGCGAACCGTTCCACCGCACCCGCCCTGCACGTCTCCTTACACGCTTGTGCGCGGCGGGTGCCATGGAACGGTTTGTTTAGCGGGGTTCACTCCCGCTACTACATAAGGAGTTGGCTCATGAGGCAGGTAATCCTTGCGTCGCACCATAAATTTGCTCAGGGCTTGGCCGATACGCTGGAGTTTCTGGGCGCCAAGTGCGACTTTCACGTGATCTGCGCGTACGTGGACGATACGCCGCTCGAGCCGCAGGTCGAGACCGTGTTCGACGCGATTTCTCCCGACGACGAGGTGCTCGTTTTGACCGACATCCTGGCAGGCAGTGTCAATCAGAAGTTTCTGCCCTACGTGGCCCCCAACGTCTTTGTGGTGGCGGGCGTCAATGTGGTCCTGGCGATGGAGCTCTGCCTGGCACCTGCGCCGCTCACGGCCGAGGGTATCCAGAACGCGATCGACATGGCCGGGCAGTCCATCAAACTCCTCAACACCATCCAGGTCGAGGACGACGAGGACGACGAGTAGCATCTGCCGCTCAGACGGCACATGCGGTTGGTCATTTAGTTCCAAAAGGAGATTCATATGCTCATCAGCGAGGTTATCCAACACGTCAAGGACTTCTCGACAGGCGTGGACTCGTTTACCGGCAAGGCAATCGACGACGCGACTACGCGTGACCAGGTGCTCTACGGCGCTACCGACACCGAGTGCACGGGCATCGTTACCTGCATCTGGCCCACGGCAGATATCATCCGCCGCGCTCAGGAGCTTGGCGCCAACCTGATCATCAGCCACGAGGCACTTTTTTGGAACCATGGCGACCATCAGGACGTGGTGGGCGATACCGTAACGTTCAAGGCCAAGAAGACCCTGCTCGACGAGTGGGGCGGTGCCGTCTGGCGCTGCCACGACTATATCCACTCGCGCGTGCCCATCGACGCGGACGGTGCTCTGGCAGACGGCATCTTCTACGGCCTGGCCGATAAGCTCGGCTGGCTCGACTACCGCATGGGCGAGGACAAGGGCTTTTGCCTGGAGTACCAGATCCCCGAGACAGACGCCACGGAGCTCGCGCAGGAGCTCGTGCACAAGCTCGGCCTCAACGGCACACGTATTACCGGCGACCCGCACGCACGCGTCAAGAGCGTTCGCGTCCCGATGCATGTGACCGGCGACGCCAAGAGCGATACCGCCGAAATCAATCGCACCGATGCCGAGGCCAACGACTGCCTTATGACGATGGAGTTCATCGATTTCACCACGTGCGAGTACATCCGCGACTCTGGCATGCTCGGCCAAAACCGGTGCGCCATCACCATCGGGCACTTCAACCTGGAGGAGCCCGGTATGGAGTACATGGTCAACTGGCTGCCCGAGGCTCTGGGGACGAGCGAAATCCCGGCCACGTTTGTGCCGATGGGCGACACGTACCGCTACGTGGTCGCATAGCGAACAATATCTGCACTGCATGCCCGGGGCGCCCTGTGCGTCTCGGGCTTTTTTGAAAGGAGAGCCATGAAGGCTGCAAGCATATCTGTCGATATCACTCCCGCGGGCACGTTTTGGATGGAGGGCTATATCCATCCCATCCGCAAGCAGCCGGCGACGGGCGTGCACGATACGCCGCGTGCGACGCTGCTCCTGCTCGAGGTCGAGGGCACACGGTCGCTCTTTGTATCGATCGACGTGTGCATCCTCACGGCCCAGACGACCCGCGCGATGCGCGAGGGCCTCGCCGCGGGGCTTGGGGTCGCGAGCGAGAACATCGTGATCAACTCCATCCACTCGCACTCGTGCGCCAACGGCTTTGAGGGCGCGGGCGCCATGGGCATCCCCACCACGCCCGGCTATGTCGAGCTGGTCACGGGGCTGGTGCTGCAGGCGGCGACGGGTTTGGATGAGGAGCTCGTCGACGCCGCGCCCGAGATGCTCACGAGGCACGTACGCGGTTGGTATTCCAACCGCAACGATGCCGACCTGCCGTTTGACGATGAGGCCCTGGTGCTGCGCTTTGTGGCTGAGGGCGGCAAGACGCTGGGCGCGATGCTCAACTTCAACTGCCATGCCACGGTGGTCGGCCCCACCAACCGCCTGCTCACGACCGACGTGCAGGGAGGCGTGCGCGACAAGCTTGCGGACTGGATCGGCTGCGTGCCGTATATCTTTACCGGCGCCTCGGGCGATTTGGGCAACCGACAGTTCCGCCAGGGCAACGACTTTGCGGAGCTCCGCCGCGTGAGCAACGGCATCGCGGGCGAGATCATGAAGGGCGCCTTTGAGCCCATTGAGCTCGCTGCGCCCAAGGTTTCGCGGTTTGAGCACCATGTCCACTACAAAAACGAGGACTTTTACCCGCAGTACCAGGCGCAGCTTGACGAGGTGCTCGAGGTGCTCGCCAACAATCCCACGTTTGACGAGAAGAAACTCGCCGATACCGAGAAGGAGATGCTCGAGCAGCAGCTCCAGCGCCACGAGATGGACTTCACCGTTGCGATGACGACGCTCGACTTTGGCTCGGTGGTGTTCACGACCTTCCCCGGCGAGCTTGCAAGCGAGCTAGGCGCCATCGTCAAGGGTGCGTTCGACGGGACGGGCAAGCATCCGGTGATCATCGGCTACGCCAACGATTACCAGGGCTATTTTGTCGCCGCCCACACCTATGGTGGTTCGAGCTACGAGAGCTACGTGACTCAGATGCCCAAGGGTTGGACCGAGCAGATGCTCGCGTCCTATGGGGAGCAGCTGTGAGCGCCGGCGGGGTGCGCTTAGAGAAGGGTCCGGTCGTTGCGTTTTTCGACGTTGACGGGACGTTGGTGTGCCGCGATCCCGTAACGGGCCCCGGCAGCTTTCCCACTGAGCGCGTGGTGCGCGCCGTGGAGGAGTTCGCCGAGCGCGGCGGCATTCCGATTCTCTCGACTGGACGCGCCCGGGTGGGGATCGACCAGCTGCTCAACAACCTCCCGTTTCGCGGATATGTTTCGCTCGACGGAGCGCACGTGGTGCTCGACGGCAAGGTTATCCTCGACTGTTGCTTTCCGCGCGCGGTGCTCGAGCGCATGGTAGCGGAGATGCTCCGCGTGGGGATGCCCGCCTTTTTTGAGGGGACGGAGCTCTGCCTGGAGCTCAACGCGAGCGGTGGGAGCCTCTACAACTGGGGTCCTGTGGCGTGCGACCTCGAGGAGATGCGTAGTACCAAGCCCGACCTGCGGTTTGCCAAGGTCGATTTTGTCGACGAGGCGTACGGGGCCTACCGGGCGAGCGACTTTTTGATGGAGGAGCTCGGCTACTACAACGTGGGCGAGGGGAGCCACGAGCTCGTCATGCCCGGGGTGTCCAAAGGTGCTGGGGCCCGGGCCCTGCTCGCGGAGCTCGCTGCTGCGGCGGGTGCGGCGCCGGCGCGTGTCTTTGCCTTCGGTGATTCCGAGAACGATCTGTCTCTCTTTGAGACCGCGGACGTTGCCGTGGCGATGGGCCAGGCAGCACCCCATGTGCGCGAGGCCGCCGACTACGTCGCGGTCCCCTGTGCAGACGACGGCGTCGCCCAGGCCATGGAACACTTCGGCCTGATCTAGCCCCGCACTTTACAATACCCTGCAGGACTGAGGGGGCCAAATGTTCCTAGTTAATTTTTATCACGGCTCTAACGGGAGCATTTGACCCCTCAACTGTTTTGTAGCCATCCGAGGCATGTGATCACCCGGGCAATTCGACAGTGAAAAACTTGCTTAACTACTAATCAAGCTTCACACAATCTTACTTATCTGCTAATCAAGAATCGATATAATCTTGATTAGCATATAAGCAAGATTGGAGAATCATGGCATTCAACGACTTGGTGGCCCAGAAAATAAAGGACTTTGAGCAACAAGGAGTTCCACAGGTCTTTGAGCGCGACCTTGATCTGGGAAACCCGCAGGAACCCAAGCGCGACAACATCGTAAATGTGATTGTGGGAGCCCGTCGTTGTGGAAAGACGTATCGCCTGTATCAGGAGATGCAGCGGCTTCAGGGTCAAGGTATCGAGCTTGACCGGATGCTTTATTTCAATTTTGAGGATGAGCGCTTGCGTCCGTATGAGCCGTCGCTGCTAGCGGACGTGCTCGATACATTCTATGCGCTATATCCTGCTGCTCGAACCGAGGGTGCCTACATTTTCTTCGACGAAATCCAGGAAATTCCCGAATGGGGTGCGTTTCTGCGGCGTGTGGTCGATACGGAGAAAGCGACCGTCTACGTGACGGGATCTTCTTCTAAGATGCTGTCCTCAGAACTTAAGAGCGAGTTCAGGGGTCGTTCTCTTGTGCGAGAGCTTTTTCCGTTGAGTTTTTCGGAATACGTTCGATATAAGACGGGGAGCGTTCCCGAGCCAGATGCGACCTTTTCCCCGAGCGATGCAGCGCTGCTTCGACATCATCTGATCGGGTATCTTGAACAAGGGGGATTCATCGCGACACTTGAGCAGACGCCTGCAGACGCGATTCAGCTGCTACAGGAATATGCTTCGCGAACGGTCGCCATGGACGTCGTTGAACGTTACGACGTCAAGAACCCTCGCCTGGCATCGCTGTTCTTGACGCGGTGTATGGCATCTTCGGGACGAGAGCTGTCAGTGAACAAAGTGTACAACGAGTTCAAGAGCAGACAGATACCCGTCAGTCGTAATTCGCTCAGCGATTTACTTGAGTATTATGAGGACGCCCACCTGTTATTTTCTGTGCCGGAGTTCACGCGTTCACTGGCAAATAACATGCGGTCTGCGTCTAAGGTCTACGCTGTCGACCCTGCGATGTTTGGAGCATTCTCTCCCGCATCGGCATTGGACCAGGGCCAGAGGCTCGAGACCGCAGTGTTCAATGCGCTCAGAAGAAGGACCCCCGCCGTGCGGCCCGGTTCGGTTTGCCGCCTGCTGATTAAAGATAAGAATAAAAGCCATGAGGTGGACTTTGTGGCTGGGGATGCACTGCTCATGCAGGCTTACGGCCTGATTCAGGTAAGTGTGGATATGACAAGCGAGAAAACGCGCGAGCGCGAAATTGCCGCGCTCGATGCCGCGATGGCCCAGTTTGATCTTGGCGAGTCGGCAATCGTTACCATGGATGAGCAGGCCGATATTCCATGCAAACACGGCGTGGTACATGCTGTGCCCGCATGGAAGTGGCTCCTTTCCTAATCGTCTATGGATTTGCGAGGCCAGGACTCAGGTGTCATGGTCCGCTAGTCCAGGGCCTTGATGCTCGGCAGGAGAATCTGGGCGAGATAGTCGGTCTCGAGTTTGGTCGCGGCGTTTGCTTTGCCGTCTTTGCCGACCAGTACGTTCTTGATCTGGCTATAGGTGTAGCGGTTGCCGGTCGTGAGCTCGACAAGCTCAATGGCCGTGTCCATGGGGTAGGTTGACAAGGGATTCTGCGTCCGTCCGTTGATGGTCTGGGGCACCACGTACGGATAGACGGGGCCGCTGGCGTAGACGGTATAACCGTTGCCTAGGTTGGCCGCACCCAAAACCGTATCGCCCTCATCGGGCGTAAAGCTCTCGCCCTCGCGCACCGCGACGAGCGTCACAATCGGCGTATCGCTGTCGCCGGCAAGATAGATGCATAGCGTGCTGCCATTTTGCCAAGTCTCGACCTTGCCGTACCACTCGACGGGGATATCGAGCTGGTAGAGGTCGGTTGCCTTGTGACGGGCGTCGGCATCACGGGCCGCCTGTGCCTTTTGCGCGCTCACGGCATTGACGGCGGCGTCGCGCCGTGCGGTTGCCGCCTGCTGGAGCACCTTGGCGGTGGCGGCGGAGCTCGCGCCTCCCTCCTCGGCATATTTGGCGGCGGCATCGATCTGGTCGTCGGTTACCGTGTCGGCCGAAGGCACCTTGAGCTTAAAGGCGGCCTGGCTGCTTAGGTCCTGTCCGTCGCTCTCGATCGTGACCTGCGCCTTGGTGGTCGGCACGGTATAGACGGTGCCGTCGGACGCGATGGGGGAGGCGGCAACGGAGAGCGTGTAATCGCCAGGCAGCAGCTTAATGCCGTGACCGTGCTCGTCAACATAGAGCGTCTCACTCACAGAGGAGCCGTCAGAATCCTGGCCGCTCACCTGTACGGGAATCTTGGAGCCGGTGGAACAGTCGAGGCCCGCGGCATGCACGCCAATCTGCACCGACATCATCGTGTGCGCACTGGCGGCGACAGCGGCAGCCTGCTCTTGCTGATATCCGTTCCAGGCAGCATAGCCTGCGCCGCCGGCGACGAGCGCGACGGCCACAACGCCGGCAACCATCAGGTTGCGGCGCTTGGGCGGCATCTTACGATGACGAGCCTCGGCTTCGCGTGCCGAAGGAACGGACGGTAGGGGAATATCGCCCATGGCGATGGTCTCGTCCACGGCAGGCGCAGAGCCTAAGCCAGGGAGCTCGCGGGTCAGCGAATCTTCGGCCGGCAAGTTGTCGAGCAAGATGGTTTCCTCGCTCGTGTCGGATTCGGGCTGGTCGTCGGCCTCGCTTTCGGTGTCTTCGTGATCTGCCTCGTCTTCGGCAGGCTCAACATCGTCTTTTGCATCCTGATCATCGGGCTGCGCCTCGATTTCCGGCTCATCCTGCACATCAACGCTCGAATCGTCAAACGCAATCTCGGCCAGCGCGATCTGGTCTAGGCTCTCCAGGGCCTCGGCACACGCTTCTGCATCTTGGGCCGCGTCCTCTTGGCCCATCGTCTCATCTTTCATATATCCCCCAAGCTCGATATCGGGACAACACTGTACCCAAAAACGGGGCTCCATAGAGCCGCCGCATGATTTGAAATCCGATTTTATATATGCGCGTTTTTTTGAATAGATGAATAGAGGCGCAACGACAAAAAGCCCCCGGAAAGCGAGCGAATCGCTTTCCGGGGCTTTGTGAGACATTGGATTGAAAGGCCTGGTGAGCGGGCCTATGCCCAAGTGCCAACAGCGGCCAACACGTTACTCGGCGTGCGCGTAATCAACCTTGGCGCGGCGAGCGGTGGCCTTCTCCCAATCGCTGGTGCCCTCAAAGACATCCTGCTTGTAGGGATTGCGGCCGAGCTTCTTGGCGCGGTAGGCGATGTAGATGATTGCGGCGACGTTGGCGACCAGTGCGGCGATCGAGACCGCGGTAGCGGCGCCGGGGTCGAGCGTGGAGTGGGTCACAAAGATGGACTCCTCCTGGAAGTAGGGGAACACCTGGGCAAACATGCACCAAATGGCCAGCGTAAAGGCGCGGTTCTGGATCCAGCCGCCCTTGTTCCAGATAAAGGCGGCGACGGTGGGCGCCAGCAGCAGCGCAAAGCCGCAGAACCAGGAGTGGGTGGGCAGGCAGTTGTAGGTGTAGCAGAAGTTCCAGATATCGTAGGCGATGATGTAGACCCAGGTCATGTCGGGCCACAGCATGTCGGTCTTGTCCTCGGAGGCGTAGACGCTCCACCAACCGGTCATGCAGAAGATGTTGATGATACCGGCGATGCCGTTGAACACGTTGTTCCAGCCGGCCAGCTGCGTAGCACCTTCGGAGGTGACCCAGGTGGACTGGCCCAGGACAAAGAAGTGATAGGCACTCTCGAAGTCGGACACGACGGCGATCATGATGTTGATGGCAACGATCACAAACGGCCACGCGCGGAACCAATGCGCCTTGCCGATCTTGCCCCACTGGTACTTAATGGCAATGAAGCCCCAGCAACCGGCCAGCGCCGCGTATACCTTGGCGTAGTGGAACCAGCTGTTCTGGTACACATGGGTGGGGTTGGTGAGCGCCCACTCGGCACCCTGCGAAACGCCGATGGCGATGGCGACGCAGTAGATGGTCATGGCAAGCGGAGCTACGCCAAAGATAATTGCCGCGCCCAGCTTGGTGCGGCGGCCGACCTCGTTGAGTACAATCAGGCCAATAAAGACCATGGCCCAGCCGGCCCAGTGGATAAGGGTATCGCTACCCCAAACATCGAACAGCATGCTGCTCTCCTTTCACACGCCCGCGGCCCCTCTTCTGATCGCGGGCAGTTTGGCCAAATGTCGTCAGTTCTGGGGCTTGCGCTCCGGATACTTGGCGGTATAGCCCTCGATGTGGAGTGTCGAGGCGATGATTTCCTTGACCGTCTCGTCGGGCACATCGGGGTGCGTGCGGATATACATCAAAAGACCCATGATGAGGGTGTAGAACGTCTCGTAGACATGGTCGATGCGTAGCTCATGATGGGCGACAAAATCCACCACGGTGGTATCGCAGATATACTGCGCCACGCGCTGGACCACGTTGTGCAAAAAGCCGCCGTAGAGCGCGCCGCTGCTCGAGGTGAGCGTGCTCGGCAGCTCGTGGCCGCTGGCGACCAGGCGCTTAAAGAGCGGGGCGACGGTGTCGAGCGCGCCCTCGATATCACCAACGGTGCGGCCGGCATTCCACTGCTCGAGCTCGGAGATAAAACCGTCGATTGCCTCGTCCATGACGGCGGTGACGGCGGCGTCCATGTCGGCGAAGTAGTGGTAGAACAGCGAGCGCGTGCAGCCGGCTCGCTTGGTCACGGCCGATACCGATAGGTGGGACACGCCCAGCTCGGAGCTTACGGTGCGCACGGCATCGAGGATCTCGCGACGGCGTTCGTCGCCCGTCAGGCGCTTTGCCGTGCTGTCGGACGCGAGGACGGCATCAGCCACGGGGACGGCATCAGCCACAGAGATGTTTGCCGTGTTATCGCTCATGCGTTTGCCGCCTTTCATCCGTTTGGGCCCGACCGTTCGCCTAACAGTCTTGAATATTGTTGACGGTTCGTCAATACTGTTTTTGACACAATGTCAACAATAGCGGGTGAACGGCGTGGGGGCATGTCGAACCCGTACAAAGAGGGGCGCCGCGGTCTCGCCGGGCTGTGGCAAGAGAAGGGACGACTATGATTCTCAACGGACCGGGGATTAGCTATACCGAGCCCGATATCGGCGCGGAGTTCGTGCCGCCGATACCGGAGCATCCGCGCGAGGCCATCGTCAAACTGTGTGAGCACTGCACCAACCGCCTGTTGCACCGCGACGAGCTGCTGGGCTACGAGTACTGGTCGTTTGCCGAGGCCGCAACCGACGAGCAGGCCGAAGTGCTCTGCAAGATGAAGATGCGCCGTCCCTATACGCTGCCCGAGATGGTCAAGCTCACCGGCATGCCCGAAGCCGATATCGAGAAGATGCTCGACGACATGAGCTACACGGGTCTGCTCGAGTACAACTGGGAAAACCCCGAGCGCGCCAAGCAGTGGGTGCTGCCCATGCTGGTGCCGGGTTCTGCCGAGTTCCTCAACATGCGCATGGGTCAGCTCGAGGAGCATCCGGTCTATGCCAAGTTCTTTGAGCAGGCGTCCAAGGGACCGCTGTCCAAGGCCACGCCGATGGTGCCGCCCGGCGGTGCCGGCATCGGCATGCATGTCATTCCGGTCGAGAAGGCCATCGATGCCGCGAGCACCTCGGTGCCGATCGAGCATATCGAGCATTGGCTCGACAAATACGATGGCAAATATGCCGCTAGCACCTGCAGCTGCCGCGCGAGCCGTCGCGTGATGGGAGAGGGCTGCGCCGACGACCCGGCCGATTGGTGCATCGCCGTGGGCGATATGGCCGACTACGTGGTCGAGACCGATCGCGGCCATTATGTGACGCGCGAGGAGGTCTACGACATCCTGCGCCAGGCCGAGGACAACGGCTTTGTGCACCAGATCACCAACATCGACGGTGAGAACAAAATCTTCGCCATCTGCAACTGCAACGTCAACGTGTGCTACGCCCTGCGCACTTCGCAGCTGTTCAACACGCCCAACCTGTCGCGCTCAGCCTATGTCGCCAAGGTCGAGAAGGACAAGTGCGTGGCCTGCGGTCGCTGCGTTGAGGTGTGTCCGGCCGGCGCCGCCAAACTGGGCCAGAAGCTCTGCAGCAAAAAGGCCGGCGGCCGCGTGCCCGAGTATCCGCGCCAGGAGCTGCCCGATGCCACCAAGTGGGATCACACCAAGTGGTCGCCCAACTACCGCAACGACAACCGCATCGAGACGCACGAGTCTGGCACCGCGCCCTGCAAGACGGCTTGCCCCGCTCACGTTGCCGTTCAGGGCTACTTAAAGCTTGCGGCGCAGGGCCGCTACGACGAGGCTCTGGCGCTCATTAAGCGCGAGAACCCGCTGCCCGCTATCTGCGGCCGTGTGTGCAACCGCCGCTGCGAGGATGCCTGTACCCGTGGTCGCGTGGACGAGGCCGTGGCCATCGACGAGGTCAAGAAGTTTATCGCCCAGCGCGATCTGGACGCTGCGACCCGCTACGTCCCGCCCGTGGTGACGCCGACGCGCGCTGGCGGCTTCGACCAGAAGATTGCCATCATCGGTGCCGGCCCGGCCGGTCTGTCCTGCGCTTTTTATCTTGCCGAGAAGGGCTACAAGCCCGTCGTGTTCGAGAAAAACGAGCGCCCGGGTGGCATGCTCACCTACGGCATTCCCAGCTTTAAGCTGCAGAAGGATGTTATCGAGGCCGAGGTCGAGATCATTCGCCTGATGGGTGCCGAGTTCCGCTATGGCGTGGAAGTCGGTCGCGATGTGACGCTCGACGAGCTGCGCGAGCAGGGCTTTAAGGCCTTTTATGTTGCCATCGGCTGCCAGGGCGGCCGCCTTGCCGGCATTCCGGGCGAGGACGCCGAGGGTGTGACCGTGGCCGTCGACTTTTTGCGCGAGGTCAACAGCGGCAAGATTGACGCGCTGCCCGGCCGCACCATCGTGGTGGGCGGCGGTAACGTGGCCATCGACGTTGCCCGCAACGCCTGCCGTCTGGGCTCCGAGTATGTTGAGTTGTTCTGCCTGGAGAGCGAGGCCCAGATGCCCGCCAGCGAGGAGGAGCGTCGCGAGGCCATTGAGGACGGCGCGCACATCAGCTGCGGTTGGGGCCCTAAGGAGATCCATCTGGACGAGGCCGGCCGTGTGTGCGGCATCACTTTCAAGCGCTGCACGCGTGTCTATGATGACGAGGGCCGTTTTGCACCCGAGTACGACGAGAACGACCTGCGCCGCGTCGATGCCGACCGCGTGGTCATGTCGATTGGCCAGTCCATTGTGTGGGGCGACCTGCTGGCAGGCTCCAAGGTAGAGCTCGGCCGCGGCCAGGGCGCCCTTGCCGATCCCCAGACCTATCAGACCGCCGAGCCCGACATCTTTGTGGGCGGCGACGTCTATACCGGTCCGAGCTTTGCCATCTATGCCATCGCCGCCGGTCACGAGGCCGCCGTGTCCATCCATCGCTTTGTGCAGCCGGGATCCACGCTCACCATCGGCCGCAACCAGCGCCGCTACACCGCGCTCGACCGCGACGATGTCGTGATCGAGAGCTACGACAACGCGAGCCGCGAGGTTGCCCACGTGGACCGCGAGCGCGAGAAGGCTGCGCCGTTTAGCGAGTATGTTGAGACCTTTACCGAGGAACAGGTGCGCGCCGAGACCGCCCGTTGCCTGGGCTGCGGCGCCTCGATCGTCGACCCCAACAAGTGCATCGGCTGTGGCCTGTGCACCACCAAGTGCGCGTTCGATGCCATCCATCTGGATCGCGACCGCCCCGAGTGCTCCACGATGGTCAAATACGAGCAAAAGCTCCCGAGCCTCGGCAAGTACGCTTTGAAGCGCGCCATCAAGATTAAGTTCGGTCGTAAATAGGTAACCATGGCGGGTAAGGGGACGGCGCAGACTAGATTTCGCCGTCCCCTTGCTTTGAGTTTGCATCGAATCAACCTCTGCAGAAAGGGTTTCGACTTGCATGAATTAGGGATTGTGTATCACATCATTCGCGATGTTGAGAATGTGGCGCGCGCCAATGGCGTGCGTCGCGTTTCGAGTGTGACGTTGCTGCTGGGCGAGGTCTCGGGCGTCGTTCCCGATCTGCTGCTTGACGCTTGGCGCTGGGCGGCAGATAAAAAGCCTATCACGCAGGGCGCGGAGCTTATTGTGGAGCCTGTCGAGGCCGTGACGCATTGCGAGGCGTGCGGCTGCGACTACGCGACGGTCGAGCACGGCAAGACCTGCCCCCATTGCGGTAGCGGCGAGACCTATCTGCTGCAGGGCCAGGAGGTCATGATCAAGCAGATCGAGACCCCCGACGAGGACCCGACAGACGCTGCCCCCGACGGCCTCTCCGATGCCCCCGACGCCGTCGACGCCGCCAACCCCCTCCATATCGCCTAACTTAGTCGTTGGGGACGTTCTTAAACGACTAGTCATTAAAGAACGTCCCCAACGATTACTTTGCTAGAGCATATTTCTTACCATTAGTCAAGCACCATCTGTTTAAACGAAATAGCCTCAACCCGAGCACATTTGTGTCTGTTTAAAACCAGCAATAATGAACAGCGTGCTCAATTCGGTCATGTACATAGATCAGCTATCAATCCTCAGCAGCAAATCAGCCAAAATACTGGAATGTAATCAGCTTGTAACAAAACAAGACGTTTAAACAAATAATGCTACCTTTTGCAGTTTTTCAAACAATTCTGCTGTATTTGCAGCTATACTCCATAACTGTCGTGTAGGAATTACGTAGACAAAAAGGAGGTTATGTGATGGTAAGTATTGTTCTTGCTAGCCATGGTGACTTGGCGGCTGGAATCAAGCAGACGGGCTCGATGGTCTTTGGCGATCAGCCGTCTGTAGCCGTGGTCTCGCTCGAGCCGAGCATGGGCCCCGACGACTTCCGCGCCAAGGTCGAGGAGGCAATCGCTTCCTTCGAGGACCAGGAGCAGGTGCTCTTCCTCGTTGATCTGTGGGGCGGCACGCCCTTCAACCAGATCAGCGGTCTCATCGAGGGCCATGATTCCTGGGCTATCGTCACCGGTGTCAACCTGCCTATGCTCATCGAGGCATATTCGCAGCGCTTTGACGCAAAGAACACTGCACATGCGATCGCAAAACATCTCGTGACTGAGGCTAAGGCCGGCGTGCGCGTCAAGCCCGAGTCTCTGGAGCCCGAGGAGAAGAAGCCGGCTGCGGCCGCCGCTGCTCCTGCGGGTGCCATTCCTCCGGGAACGGTGATCGGCGACGGGCACATCAAGATCGCCCACGTCCGTATCGACACGCGTCTGCTGCATGGTCAGGTGGCCACCACGTGGACCAAGCAGATCAACCCCAACCGCATCATCGTGGTCTCCGACGGCGTTGCTCACGACGAGCTCCGCAAGACCATGATCGAGCAGGCTGCCCCTCCGGGAGTCCACGCCAACGTCGTGCCCATCAAGAAGATGGCCGAGGTCGTCAAGGACACGCGCTTTGGCGACACCAAGGCCATGCTGCTGTTCGAGAACCCGCAGGATCTACTCAGGGCCATCGAGGCCGGCGTCGACATCAAGGAAGCCAACATCGGTTCCATGGCCCACTCCAAGGGCAAGGTCGTCGTCACTAACGCTGTCGCTATGGGCGATGACGACGTCAAGACCATCGAGGCCCTCAAGGCCAAGGGCGTCAAGTTCGAGGTCCGCAAGGTTCCTTCGGATTCCTCCGAGGATCTCGACGCCATGTTGAAGAAAGCAAAGGCCGAACTGGCCGCTCAAGCATAGTAAAGGAGGGTCCGATACATGTCTGCAATCACTATTCTGCTTGTTGCGATTGTCGCGTTGCTTGCCGGTATGGAAGGCATTCTGGATGAGTTCCAGTTCCATCAGCCGCTCGTGGCATGCACGCTTATCGGTCTCGTAACCGGTCACCTTCAGGAGGGCATCCTCCTGGGCGGTTCGCTCCAGATGATGGCCCTTGGCTGGGCTAACGTCGGCGCCGCCGTCGCGCCTGACGCCGCTCTGGCCTCGGTCGCTTCTTCGATCATCATGGTGCTCGCCCTCAACGGTGGCGCCACCGATTCGGCCAAGGCCGTTACCGCCGCCATCGCCGTCGCCGTCCCGCTGTCGGTCGCTGGTCTGTTCCTGACCATGATCTGCCGTACCCTGGCTACCGCTATGGTTCACGGCATGGACGCCTGCGCCGAGAAGGGCGACTTCGCCGGCATCGAGCGTTGGCAGTACGCCGGCATCCTCATGCAGGGTGTTCGTATCGCCATCCCGGCAGTACTTCTGTGCATCATCCCGGCCGAGGCCGTTACCAACGCGCTTAACGCTATGCCCGATTGGCTGTCCGGCGGCATGGCTGTCGGCGGCGGCATGGTCGCTTCCGTCGGTTACGCCATGGTCATCAACATGATGGCCACCAAGGAGACCTGGCCGTTCTTCATCCTCGGCTTTGTCCTTGCTGCCATCCCTCAGCTCACGCTGATCGCCCTTGGCCTCATCGGCATCTCCCTTGCCCTCATCTACCTTGGCCTTAAGGATCTGGCCAAGCAGGGTGGCGGCATGAGCGGTGGCTCCGGTGACCCGCTCGGCGACATTCTGAACGATTACGAGTAGGAGGGGAGTGATACATATGGCAGAGAACAAGATTCAGCTCACCAAGGCTGACCGCAAGAAGGTTTGCTTCCGTCATCAGTTCCTTCAGGGCTCGTGGAACTACGAGCGTATGCAGAATGGCGGCTGGTGCTTCGCAATGATCCCTGCGATCAAGAAGCTCTACACCAGCAAGGATGACCAGATTGCCGCTCTTAAGCGCCACCTGGAGTTCTATAACACCCACCCCTATGTTTCCGCCCCCGTCATTGGCGTTACCCTCGCCCTCGAGGAGGAGCGCGCCAACGGTGCTCCGATTGACGACGTCGCCATTCAGGGCGTCAAGGTCGGTATGATGGGCCCGCTCGCCGGCGTCGGCGACCCCGCCTTCTGGTTCACCCTTCGCCCGATTCTGGGCGCACTGGGCGCTTCCCTGGCCCTGTCCGGCAGCATCGCCGGTCCGCTGCTGTTCTTCTTCGCGTGGAACATCATCCGTTACGCCTTCCTGTGGTACACGCAGGAGTTTGGCTACAAGGTCGGCTCCTCCATCGCCAAGGACCTCTCCGGCGGTCTGATGGGCAAGGTCACCGAGGGTGCTTCCATCCTGGGTATGTTCATCATCGGCGCCCTGGTCGAGCGCTGGGTGTCCATCTCCTTCACCCCGGTCGTCTCCAAGGTCACGCAGTCCGCTGGCGCCTATATCGACTGGGCCAACCTGCCCGCCGGTTCTGAGGGCATCAAGCAGGCATTGACGATGTACAGCTCTGTCGGTGCCAACGCACTCGACCCGGTGAAGGTCACCACGCTTCAGGCCAACCTCGATCAGCTCATCCCCGGCCTTGCCGCCGTGTGCCTGACCCTTCTGGTCTGCAAGCTCCTCAAGAAGAAGGTCAGCCCGATCGTCATCATCCTGGCTCTCTTCGCCGTCGGCATCATCGGTCGCGTCTGCGGCTTCATGTAAGCACGCTTCGGCTTAAGACCGAGAGTTGCTAGGCAAGGGCTTTTGAGCCATTGAAACGGACCGCACCCGGTGGGTACACTGGATGCGGTCCGATTGTTTTTATTGGAGGGCGAGGCGCGTATGGCGCAATCTCAGAACAGCACGGTCGATTTGGCAACGCCGGCAACCTGCCTGATGGGGCTTACCAGTCACGGTAACGTGATGGTGGGCAATAAGGCGTTTGAGTACTATAACGAGCGTAATCCCGAGGATTATATCCAAATCCCGTGGGACGAGGTCGACTATATTGCCGCCGAGGTTTTGCGCGGCACCAAGAAGATTACGCGTTTTGCCATCTTTACCAAAGAGAATGGCCACTTTACGTTTTCGACGCGCAATGACAAGGAAACGCTTCGCGCGGTGCGTAAGTACATTGACGAGGACAAGCTCGTTCGTTCGCCCGACTTTATCGATGTGACGGCCAAGGGCGCCAAGAGCATCCCCTCCGTCATCAAAAGCCTCTTCCATAAAGGCGACTAGCTCCCCATAAGTTGTGGTGAAATAGCTCTGATATACGGCTTTAGATGCTTTAGGCAGGAACTATTCCATCGCAACTTCGAAGTCTAGTCATGCGACGTATAGCGATGCAGTAAATCTGCTACACTAGTACAACATGCCTCCGTAGCTCAGGGGATAGAGCACCGCTCTCCTAAAGCGGGTGTCGACGGTTCGAATCCGCCCGGGGGCACCAGAGATTTGCCGAGCCCGGTACCACCACGGTGCCGGGCTCTTCTGGTCTAAGGGCCGGATTCGGACCGTCGACACCCGCGTCACTCATTTCCCCGCGGGGGGAGTTTTCGAATCCGCCCGGGGGCACCAGAGATTTGCCGAGCCCGGTACCGCCACGGTGCCGGGCTTTTCTGGTTCAATGCCATATCAAAAATGAAGCGCCCGCTTGCTGGGGGAGCAAGCGGGCGCCTGTGAGCGAATATGTTTGCGGCGAGAGCCGTAATGAGCGGTTGGGTGGCGACTAGTTGGTCGTACCGGAATCGCCGCCCGTACCCGAACCCGAACCCGAGCCAGAAAGTGCAACCGTCAGCGTAATCGTGCTGTCGGTGGACTGCTTGCCGGTGGGGGAGACGCCCGTAACGGTGGCATCCTCGTTACCGCTCACGGGATTGCCGTTCTGGTCACAGAAGCCAATGTTATAGAAACCGGCGTTGTTGAGCGCGGTAACGGCGGCGGAAATGCTCTTGCCGTATAGGTTGCCCGGGACGGAGGCCTTGCCGGACTTCTTGGCAATGACGACGGTAATCGTGGCGCCGGGCTTCTGCTTGCCGCTGGGGTTCCAGCTGATCACGGTGCCCTCGGTAACCGAGTCGTTCTCCTGGTAGCTCACGTCGACGCCAAAGCCTGCCATATCGAGGGCATTGCGCGCCTGGGCCTCGGTCATGTCGGTCAGGTCGGGGACGGACGTGGTATCCGGGCCGCTCGAGACCTTGTACGAGATGGTCGTGCCCTTCTCGACTTCCTTACCGGCTTCGGTGCCCTGCTCAAAGACCTGGCCCTCATCGGCCTCGTTGGCCTCCTCGGAGGCGTTGCCCTTCAGGCCAACGCTTGCCAGCGCGGCTTCTGCCTGGTCCTTGGTCAGGCCGACAAGCCTGGGAACCTCAACCTTCTCGGAGGGCTTGGGGCCCTTGGAGATCACCAGGTTCACCTTGGTGCCCTTGGCCTTCTTGGTGTGGCCGTTGGGCGTTTGCTCGGCGACCTTGCCTTCGTCGACATCGTCGTTGTAGCTTTGGTCGATGGTGCCGACCTCGAGGCCGGCTTCCTTGATCTGCTCGACGGCAGCCTGCTGGTCCTTGCCCAGTACATCGGGAACGGTGACCTGCTCGCCGCCAAAGAGTCCTGTGGCAAATGCCACCACGATGCCGATGACGGCAACGGCTGCCACCACGGCGGCGATGATCTTGTTCTTGTTGGATTTGGGCTTTTCGACCTCGTAGGAGCCGGTGGAGCCCGAAACCGAGCTACGGGCGGTATTCTGGCCGCTCACGCCCGAGACGGGACGCACCATGGCGCGCGTCTGATCGGAAAGCTCGCGAGTCTTGGTGGCGCCCAGCTCGCCGGGGGCACCGATGATGCGCGTGGGCTCCGAGATGTTGACGGCACGGCCCGACAGGTAGCTGTTGAGCACCTGACGCAGCTCGTCGGCGGTCTGGAAGCGGTTTGCCGGGTCCTTCTCCATGCACTTGAGGATGATGCGCTCCAAGTCGGCATCGACGCCGGAGTTGATCTGGCTCGGCGGGATGGGCAGCTCGTTGACCTGCTTGAGCGCAACCGAGATGGCGTCGTCGCCGTCAAAGGGTACGCGGCCGGTGGCGCACTCGTACATGACGACACCCAGCGAGTAGATATCCGAGGTGGGGCCGAGGTCCTGGCCGCGGGTCTGCTCGGGGCTTACATAGTGGGCGGTGCCCAGCACGTTGTTATCCTGCGTGAGGTGGCTGTTCTTGGCGCGCGCGATGCCAAAGTCCATCACCTTGATGTTGCCGTCGGGCAGCACCATGATGTTCTGCGGCTTGATGTCGCGGTGGATGATCTCATGCTTGTGAGCGACCGAAAGCGCGGAGCTGATCTGCGAGCCGATCTGGGCGACCTTCTTGGGGTCGAGGGCGCCGTGGCTCTTGATGCCGCTCTTAAGGTCGGTACCGCGCAGGTACTCCATGACGATGTAATAGGTGTCGCCGTCCTTGCCCCAATCGTAGACGCCCACGATATAGGGGGAGGAGAGACCGGCTGCTGCCTGGGCCTCCTGCTTAAAGCGTGCGGCGAAGGTTGCGTCGCCAGCATACTGCGGCAGCATGATCTTGACGGCAACCGTGCGGTCGAGGACCTGGTCCTGTGCACGGTAGACGGTCGCCATGCCGCCTGTCCCCACCTTATCCTTGAGGAGGTATCTTCCCCCGAGGACCCTCTGTTCCATTCCTGCTCCTAACATAACTATTCGCTCAACGATGTGTGTAGTACCTACGATGTGGCCGCTGGGGCCGTGTGGCGCGTTGCCGCTAACTCTTCGGTCGCGGCGCGCCTCGGGTGTCCGATTCGATCATGGGCATCACGCTCCCTGTGCGGCGAGCGCTGCGGTCAGGACGATGCCGGCAATCTTGGCCGCCTTGACGTCGTGTTTGTCGTAATCCTCCAAGGCCACCGAGATGGCGACCGTGGGTGAATCGTAAGGTGCAAAGCCAACGAACATCGAGTTGACGTTGGTGCCGCCGGTCTCGGCCGAGCCGGTCTTGCCGGCGACCTTGACGCCGGGGACCTGGGCATCGGTGCCGGTACCGGACTGGACGACGGCGAGCATGGCCTGCTTGACCTGGTCGGCCGTGGCGGAGCTGACGGCCTGACCCAGCGAGCGGGACTGCGTGGTCTTGACCACAGTTCCGTCCGGGGCGAGTACCTGGGCTACAAAGTACGGGTCCATGACCACGCCACTGTTAGCGATGGCGGCGGCAATCACGGCGTTTTGCATGACGGTGGTCTGCGGGCCGGGCGTGTGGTCCATGCCGACAGGCTGGCCGGCGCCGGCCCAGGCGGTCTCCCACTCGGTCATGAGCGACGGGTCGGCCATGATGGAGGCCGCGGAGGTCAGGTCCTGGCCGAGCTTTTGGCCGTAGCCAAAGGCGTTGGCAAACTGCACGAGCGTGTTTGCGCCAACTTCGTTTGCCACCTGGCCAAAGACGACGTTGGAGGACACGGCAAAGGCCTGCTGCAGGCTGATGGTGCCGTAGCTCTCGTTGGCATAGTTGGTGACCGGCGCGTTGCCGATGTCCATGGAGCCGGGCGCCTGGTAGGTGCTGGTAAGGCTGGCGGTGCCGGTCTCGAGTGCCGCGGAAAGCGTAACGACCTTAAACGTGGAGCCCGGCGTGTACAGCGCGTCCATGGCGCGATTGTACATGGAGCCGTCCTCGCCGCCGCCCGCCTGCAGCAGGGCGTCGATGTTGGTGTTGTCATAGGTGGGCGAGCTGGCGCATGCGAGCACCGCACCGGTACGCGGGTCGATGACCACTACAGCGCCCTTAAAGCCCTTGAGCGCCTGCTCGGCCGCCGTCTGGATACGCGAGTCGATGGTGAGCTTGGCGGTGTTGCCCGGCTGGGTCTGGCCCGCGAGCGACGCGATGGCGTTGTTCCAGCTGGAGTAATCCTTAGAGCCGGTGAGCGTGTCGTTCATGACACTCTCGATGGCGGTGGTGCCATACTGCTGGCTCACGTAGCCAACCACGTGCGCTGCCAGGTTGCCGTTGGGGTAGGAGCGTACGTAGGTGCCGTCCTCCTGCTGCAGCGACTCGGCCAGCGTCACGCCGTCGGACGTGATGATGGAACCGCGCTGGATGTACTTGGAGCGGGCGATAGTGTGGTTGTTGGTCGGCATATCCTGATAGTCCTTGGCCTTGATGACCTGGACATAGGTGAGGTTGCCGATAAGGATGGCGAACAGTGCCGTAAAGGCGAGCACCGCACGGGTTAGACGGTTGGCGAGCGCAACGCGGCCGAGCACACCGGATTCAGGCGTGTCGAGCAGGCGACGGCGCATGCGCGAGCCGACGGAATGGCTGCCGCTGCCGTAGGAAGACGAGGTGGCAAAGCGCGTGCCCGTCGGGGCGGCGGCGGATGCGACCTGATCATCGGTGATGGCGGTCATGGTGCCGGTGCCGGTAAGCTCGGCCTCGCGTCCGGTCGCTTCGTCACCGGCGCGCAGCAGGAGCGCGACGATGATAAAGCTTGCCAGCAGCGAGGAACCGCCCTGGCTCATAAAGGGCAGGGTGACGCCGGTCAGCGGGATCAGGCGGGTAACGCCGCCCACGATCAAAAAGGCCTGGAAGCTGATGGCGGCCGTAAGGCCCGTGGCGCTAAAGGCGGCGAGGTCGGATTTAGCGCGGGCAGCCGTGGTGAGGCCACGCACGGCAAAGAGCATAAACAGGATGAGCACGGCGCCGCCGCCCAAAAGGCCCATCTCCTCGCCGATGGCAGAGAAGATAAAGTCGGACTCGACGACAGGGATGTTGTTGGCCATGCCGTTGCCGATGCCAACACCGACCAGACCGCCATCGGCAAGCGAGAAGAGCGACTGGACGATCTGGTAGCCCTGGCCCTGGGCGTCCTTAAACGGATCGACCCAAACCTGGAAACGCACCTGAACGTGCGACAGGAACTTGTAGGCGCCCACGGCTCCAACGGCTAAGAGCGCAAGGCCGATAACGACATACGAAAAGCGCCCCGTGGCAACGTAGAGCATCAGCAAGAAGATGGTGTAGAACAGCACGGCCGAACCCAGGTCGCGTTCGAAGACGACAACGAGTAGGCACACGCCCCACACGGCAAACAGCGGCAGCAGCAGTCGCAGGCGAGGGATCTTAAAGCCCAGGATCTTGCGGTTGGAGATGGAGAGCAGCTCGCGGTTCTCGGCCAGGTACCCGGCCAGGAACAGCACGATAAAGACCTTGGCGAACTCGCCGGGCTGGATGGTAAAGCCTGCGATGCGAATCCACAGCTTGGAGCCCGAGATCGTGGTGCCGATAAAGATAGGCAGCATCAGCAGAATGATGCCGATAATGCCAAAGGTGTACTTGTAGCGCATGACCACGTCGAGGTTTTTGACCAGTGCGAGCGTTCCCACCATCAGGGCCACCGAGACAAACAGGATGATGAGCTGTGAGATCGCGAGAGCGGGTGCGAGACGCGTCACGAACGTGATACCGATGCCCGAAAGCACAAAGACAATGGGCAGGATGGCGGGGTCGGCACCGGGCGCCAAGATGCGCACGGCAATGTGGGCCGCGGCAAAGGCGGCAAAGAGGCCGATCGGTACGGCGAGCGTCTCAAAGGAGATGGCAGCGCCCGCGGTGAGCACGTACATCGCATACAGCAGGATGACGGGGAACGCCGAGGCGATGAGCAAGAGCAGCTCGGTGTTGCGGCGACTCATAAGCGGCACTCCCTTTCTAGTTCTTTTCGGAGGCTTCGGCCTCGGCGGACTGTTCGGCGGTTTTCTCGGAATCTGATTCGGAGGTCGATCCCTGATTGGTGTTGTCGCGAATCGTTTGCGCGTCGATCACCTGGCGGGTCTGCTCCTCGTCGATCTGGTGGCGGTACTTGGATATCGTGTCCTGCGCATCGTCGACACTTGTTTGCGGAATGCCCGCCTTGAGGCGGTTTTGCGTGTCTTCGGGCAGGTCGGACAGCTTAATACTGGTTTCGCTTTCGAGCCAGTGAAGCTTGAGTCCGAGCGGCTTGCCGGGCAGGCCGCGCCAGACGGCGACATTGCCCTGGTGGGTACCCAGGTAGTACGAGCCGGTGACACCCGTGTAGGCCCAGATGCCAGCTGCCAGCACAAAGACGAGGGCCAGGATGGCGGCGATAGTAATGTTGCGGCGACGCACGCGTTGCGCCTCGCGCATAACGCCATCGTCAACCAGGTCAACGACTACTACGGTCACGTTGTCGTGGCCGCCGGCGGCAAGCGCCGCGTCCACTAGGTTGTCGACGCAGATTTGCGCGGTTGAGGACTGCGTGGCGATGTTCTCGATATCGCTATCAGGAATCATGCTCGAAAGGCCGTCAGAGCAAAGGATCAGGCGGTCGCCTTCCTCGATATGCAGAGTGAAGTGGTCGGCATACATGGCGGGGTCCGAGCCCAGCGCACGGGTGATGACCGAGCGGTTGGGGTGGACGCGAGCCTCGTCTGCCGTAATCTCGCCGGCGTCCACGAGCTCCTCCACGTAGGAGTGGTCGCGGGTCACGCGGATGAGCGTGCCCTCGTGGAGCAGGTAGGCGCGAGAGTCACCCACGTGGGCGATGGCGAGCGTGTCGTTTTCGATATAGGCGCAAGTGGCTGTGCAGCCCATGCCGGGCTTGCCCAGGCCGTTCAGGGCCGCCTCGATTACGGCGGCGTTGGCTGCCTCGACGGCTGCGGCTAGGCGTGCTGCGTCGGCGGACTGCGGGGCCGTCTTGGCAATAGTCTCGACGGCGATGGAAGAGGCTACCTCGCCGGCGGCGTGACCGCCCATGCCGTCGCATACGCAAAAGAGCGGCGACTGCACCAGGTAGGAATCCTCATTGTGCGGGCGTACGCAGCCAACGTCAGAGCGGGCGCCCCACATGAGTTGCGTGGTGGTGCCGGCATCATAGGTCGAGTCGGTCTCGATGCGCTCCTCGGTCAGGGGCTCAAAGCTCATGGTCGAGCCGGGGTCTTTGAGCTTGGCCTCAACGGCGGCAACGTCGATCTCGGCTGTGTCACCGGGAGAGACGGTGTCGGTCTCGGCGTTTGATTCGGAATCGCCGGTGTCCGGGGAGCCGGGCTCTGCGGACGCGCAGGCGATCGACTCGTCGTCTTGCGGGCTGACGTCTATAGGCTCGGGCGTCGCAAAGTGCGACGGCGCGGGTGTGCTTTGCGACTGGGCGGCGGGCTCGGCCACGGCATCGGACTCGCTTGCGGGCGCAGGCTGCGGGGCCTTGGGTGCAGGGCCGTCCTCGGGGGATGGCCCCGCCTCGGGCGCCGGCGTAGACGCGGGCGCAACCTCGGATGCCGGGGCTATGGGAAACGCCGGCGCGGCGGGTTCGGGTGCCGCAAACACCGCAGCGCTCTCGTTGATTGCCGCGGCGACGGGCTCTGCAAAGTGAGCCGGCGCCGGGGTTGCTTCGGGCGCTGTGGGCTGTTCCGCAGCATGTGCGCCGATGGGCGCCGCTACGGCATCCTCTTCGCCCTCGTTATCGGCGAGATCCGAAATATCATGCGTTACATGCGAAAGAGGCAGGGAGAACACGGTGTCCTCGGGTTCCACGGGTGTGGAGTCCGCCGGAGCGGCGTGGGCCGGTGCAGCTACGGCGGCAGCCGGTGCCTCGGTCATGGTTGCGGACTTGTTCTCCTCGTCGATCATCGACGGTTCACCTTCATGACCACGTCGCCAATCTGGACTTCGTCGCCCTCGCGCAGCGTTGCGGGCTCCACAAGCTGGCGGCCGTTGACGAGCGTGCCGTTAAGCGAGTTGAGGTCCTCGATGATGAGCGCCGGGCCCTGCAGCGAAAAGCGCGCATGCGAGGCCGAGACGAACGGTTCGTTGATGCAGATGTCCGAAGATGGCGAGCGACCGACGATGACGGGGCCGAGCATGTCTACGTGGATGCCGCGGATACCGCGCGGACCCTTGTCCACATCGATCGTCCAGATAGCCGAGTCGCGACGCTGCCCGCGCACAAGTCCCACGCCGGTCTTCATGACGGCGAACAGGAAGATATAGAGCAGGGCGACCAGGACGATGCGGCCTGCAAAAAGGACGATATCGATGTTCATAAGAGACTATCCCCTAAATTCAAAGGTGCTCAGGCCAAACGTCAGCAGATCGCCGTTGCGCAGCGGGCAGCGCGTAATGCGGCGGTTGTTGACGAGCGTGCCGTTGGTGGAATTGAGGTCCTCGATCGACCAATCCGAGCCCGTAAAGGTGAGCTGGGCGTGGCGGCGCGACACGTTGGGGTCGCGCAGGGCAATATCGGAAACTGAGCGCTCGCGACCGATAGTCACCTGTGCGGAGGTGATGCTATGGCTCTCGCCGCTCACGACGTCGACGAGCTGGGCGAGCGGGCGCTGTGGGGCGCGAGTGCTCGCCATGTTGGAGGCGATGCCGGCTGCGGCGCCTAGGCCCACGGCGGCACCGGTCGCGGCGGCTCCGCCCATGCCGGCAAGCGCGTCGCGCGAGACGGTCTGCGGCACCGGGATAGGAGCGGCGGGGTCGGGGACGCTAGGCGCGAAGGGATCTGCTACGGCAAGCGGGTCAGGAGCGGCGGCGCGAGGCGTCGGCTGCTGCTGGGGCATGGCGGCGGGGCGCTGCGGCTGCGGGGCAGCAAACTGCTGCTGGCCGGCGCGCGGGGCGCTGGCGGCACGGCTTGCCGCGGAGTTGTTTTGGCCCAGACCGTTTTGATAGGCGCGCTCTTCTTCGTACAGGCGGCCGAGCGTGGGGGCATCGACGTTCTCGGCAAAGACCGAGAACTTGCCGGCGCGCAGCTGCGGATCGATCATAAAGCGCACGAGGGGCTCGCCGACAAAGACATAACGGCGCTTTTCGGCCTGCGCCTTCACAAACTCGCGGACCTCGCGCGAAAGCTCGGGGTAGAACGGGGCGAGCATGGGATCGTCGTCGGCGGCGATCAGGATGGTATAGAGTGCCGGCGCCGTGTTGACGCCATTGATCACCAGAGTCTGATCCTCCATGTCGCGAGCGGCCTGCTTGGCAAGCTTCTTAAAGGAGAACGGGGCACGGGTGGCACCGAAGATGCCGGCCACGTGGTCCTCGAAGATGTTCAGGAAGTTCACGAAAGATCACTCTCCGTATAGGTTCTTTGGTATCCGAGCAAATATAGGCATATCCCAACGATTATAGAGGATAGGGTTCCCGCAACTGCCGCCTTGGCGGCGACCGCGGCTGCAAGGCTGGCAATTTCCATATGGTGTGCAAGACAGGATGCCGCTGCGCAGCCGATGCCGGTGACAGCGATGGCGGCGATGGCGGCAAGGTTTGAGCCCTGATCGGCACGCTTGGCATGGGCATTGAGCAGCGCAGATGACGCCGCGGCAGTTGTCGCGACCAGCGCAAAGGCAGCCCAAAGGAGCGGGTCTTCCAGCGCTGCGGCAACGTTGCCGAGCCCCAGCACGCCTCCGGCTGAAAGCGCGACCGTGGCCAGACGGGCAAAAAGCGCGCCCATGCCCGTTGCCGCGGCGGCGCTTGCCGGGCCGAGCCAAAATGACGCGACGCCGGCGGCGACCCCAGCTGCCAGGAAGGTATTGCCGGTCAGACAGCCAAGCGCAAGCGCGCAGGTGAGTGCGGCGCTCGCGGCAGCCTCGGTGCGACCCCAGGCGATCCACCAACCGGACATGGCAGCGGCAAAGATCACCGCGACGGGCAACATCGACAGGATGCCCTGCGCCTGCATGGTGGCGTTGGCCATAAGTACCAAAAAGCCCACGGCCGAGATAGCCGAGCCAATCTGCGGGGCCAGGCCGGCGGCCGCCCCAATCGCGATGGCCGCGGTAATAAGTCCGGGAAGCGCCGCGACGCCAGCCGTCTGCATGAGCAAAAAGCTGAAGGCTCCGCATGAGAGCGCCGAGATGGCGCGCATGGTGTAATCGCGTGCGCAGCTCCAGCGCGTGCCCGCCCAGCCAAGTGCGGGGTCGACTTCGATGGTGTCGTCCTCGTAGGTCGATGGCTCGATACCGTCTGCCGCGCGCTCGTCATCCGACAGCTCGCCCACCATCTGCTCCAGGCTGCGACGGCCCTCGCGCACGCTGCCCAAGCCGGCGAGCAGCTGGTCGCAAAATGCCTCGATGCTGTTGGGGCGGTCTTGCGGCATGGGGGAGAGGGCGCTCATGAGCGTAGCCTCGGCTCCCGGGGGAAAATGCGGGATGAGCTCGCTGGGGTAGGTGGCGCCGCCGATGATGCGGCCGAGCGAGTCGCCGGGCGTGGCGGCCATAAAGGGAGCGCTGCCGCACAGGCCCTCGTAGATCACACAGGCAAGGGCAAAGACATCGGCGCGCTCGTCAACCGTGCCGGTCTCGATGTCGAGCTGCTCGGGTGGCATGTAGCCGATGGTGCCGCCGCGCGAGCCGCCAAAGCCGCCAGCAGACGACAGCCGCGCCATGCCAAAGTCGGTGAGCTTTACATTGCCCGAGTGGTCGATGAGCACGTTGGCGGGCTTGATGTCCAGGTGGAGCACGCCATTACTATGGGCAAAGGTGAGCGCCTGGCCCAGCGCGTCGGCAATTGCCGCGGCCTCGTCAAAGGTGAGCGAATGGCCGTCCACGCGATGCAAAAACTCGGCCAGCGACATGCCGTCGACATATTCCATAACCAGGTAGGCATAGGCGGTGTCGTGCGTAAAGTCGATAACCTGCACGATATTGGGATGTTGAAGCATGGCGGCGGTGTGTGCCTCGCGTAGGACATCCATGATGTTGCTGGCGGGCATGCCGGCACCGTTGATAAGGGGGATGCGCTTAATGGCGACGCGGCGGCGCAGGTGCGTGTCGCGGCAGATCTCGATGGAGCCAAAACCGCCGGTCGCAAGCGTCTCGAGCGGCTGGTACCGCTTGAGCAGCTCGCGAGAGCTGGTGCCCTCCAAAGGAACGTCCGGCGAGAACCGGGCGGTATGTTGCGAGAAAAGCGGCATGGCCAACCCTCGTGCGTTTAAAGTTCGTTTGCGAGTGGCGGGCACGGGGCCGAGCCATTCGCGGTGGCATAGATGCTGCTAGTGTAGCACGCTCGGGCAGATGGCGAGGATAGCGGGATGCGAGGTGGCCCGATCGATTCGGCCCGTTTCGGCTCGTTTGGAAAGCGCATCTCAGTTTTCAGCCAAATTATGGGATGCGCTTTCCAAATGGGGTGGGCTGCGGAAACTGCATCCCAGAATATTGCCCTGGAACGGGATGCGCTTTCCGAACCGGCGTCCAAAAGGAAACCGCATCCCGCTTTGATGTGGGGACTGCGAACAAAAGCCGGACCGTGATCTGGCGCGGATTGGAGTTCGCCTGAATCATTGATGCTGGCTGGTGTGAGAACAGAGATAAACGAGCGGCTCGAGCGATATAATGACACGCTATGGAGGCCGTATGCTCTTTTCCCGCCGTTCTGCTACATTTGCCTGCGCCATTGCGCTTGTCGTAATGGCGGTCACCCCTTATCACCGGTTTTCATCTTCAATCGGCCTAGCGTCAGGTGCAATGACCTGGCTCGTTATCCTGGGCGCATGCCTCGCGGCGTTTGTTCATGGTGCTGCGCTATGCAAGGGGGGAATGAGAAGGCCGAGGCATCTCGGTGCCATCGGTGTTTTCCTTGGTGTTATTGCAACGGTTCCCGAATGGGCCGACCTGGCTTTCTATGCTCGCGGAGACTCTATTCCAATCGTGTTTGCACCGATTTGGTTGTTACATGGCGTTTCGTGTGTCTCGTGCTTTGTTGGGTCGCTGCTTCTCTCATATGTTATTTGGGGCACGGCGGACTCTCCTTTGACGCAGAGGTCGACACGGACTGACGAAAGGGAAACTCGTCACCCGCAGGACGCGATTTTTACAGAAACAATAGCCGTCATGTCTTGCCTGCTGTTTTGCTGTCGAGTTTCATGGAGAGTCGTTCCCGAGCCATGGGGGATGCCCCCTGTAACGGCCGCGTCAATTGGCCTTGCGCTTTTAATTCCGTTGGTCTATCTCGCATTGACTGTGGCCCCGCCGTTTTGCCGCCCTCGTGCCTTTGGCCATGGGCGGCGCGACGTGTTTGCCTGTTCTGTGCTCGTAGCAGTTCCTATTGGTCTTATTCCGGCTGTTGAGGCGGCATACTTCGCAAGCGATGCCGTGGTCATTGCATTGCTGGCGATGGGGTCCGTTATCGCTGCTGCCTTCGTATGCATGTTGCTAAGGGGGAAACGGGACAACAATTCGGATATCGCCTGTGCGTCCGACACATTCGATGCGGGGGTGTTTTCCCCTGCCCTGTCGCCTAGAGAAGAGCAGTTTGTTCGACTGCTGCTCAAAGGGAAAACGCCGGCGGAAATTGCCAAGGAGACGGATACGAAGCCATCGACGGTGAGAACAACGCTTCACCGAGCATACGGGAAGGCGTCGGTTGCGGGCTCACGCGAGCTCGTGGCGCTGTTTGCGGGTGAGGGCGATACTGTAGGGCATGAGCTACCGCAGCGGCATGCTGACGATATAGTGGCATCAGCTCGAACGCGCCGGCTGTTTCGATACCTGCTCACATTATTCTTTATCCTCCTTGCGGCGGGGCCCTTGGTAATGGCGGATAGCGATTGGGGGTCCGGTGTTTCGCGGGCTGTCGCCTTTTCCCTCTTAAGCTACGCATTGGGTCTCGGACTGCTTCTGTCGCTACGCTACGCGGGTGGAAAAGCGAATCGTGGCGCTGCGCTGGATAGAGCGGGTGAAGCGATTTGGCTCGGAAGCCCGTACGTATGGGCGGTGCTATCTGCTGTGGAATGGTCTTTTATCTATATCGCGGCATTGATGTGCATACGCGTTCCGTTGATGGCTGTGCCGGTCCTGTTTTGCGGCGTGGCGTCTACGGCTTCGCTCGCTGTTGGGCTGCGTCCGTTTAAGGTGCATGCCCATGCTCGGGCTATCGTGCCGTTGGTGTCAATGGGCATGGTTGCCTTAATCTATGCGGTCGCTAGGGGGCGAATCCATGGACTTGCGGTGCTGACGGGGGTGCTGCTCACATATATAGTGATGCGAAGCTGTCCGCAGCGCAAAATGCTTGGGATATGGATGCTTTGCTTCGGGGCGACGGCTCCTGTTTGGGCTGTCTTGCTCAATATGGTGCAGGATCTGACGGTTTTCGAGCCGTTGTTCCTCGCGTCGTTGTTGGGGCAAAGTTCGGCTGTCAATGTCGTCGTGGCAACGGTGATTGTTTGCTGGTCTGTGCCCATGTTCGTTACGCACATCGCGCTCGCCCGCTCGGTTGAGGACGAGAAGGCCGTCTTGGAGTACCGGGCGAACGGGTCCACCGAAACGGCCCGCGTGCGCCAGCTGGCCCTGCTTACGTCGCGCTCCCTTTCCGATGTTCAGTCGCAAATTTTGCTGATGACGGCAGAGGGGGCAACGACAAAGGCCATTGCGGAGGATGTCGGTTACGCTGCATCTACGGTGCAAGCGCTGCGGTCTGCATCTTACCGCCAGTTGAAGATCAAGAATAAGGCGGAGCTAATTTTATTGTTATCGCAGGTAAATAACGTGTAAACGCCTGAGCAATCAACTCAATAGCGGGTGTTTACAGACATCTTTCTCTATTCATGCGAAGGTTGCCGTGCGTCGACGCATTGTTAACCGCTTTTGATTGGAGAAGGCCATGATTAAGCCAAGGAGCGCTATTGCTCGAATCGGAGTCGGCTTGGTGATTGCAGCTGGTCTGTCCCTAGGGGTTCCCGCTGCATCGTTTGCACAAGAGGAGTTTGACACCTCTCAGGTTTCCAGCATTACTCAAAACGCCGATACGGGAATTACGACCTGTACGAACAATGCCGATAAGGCATTTAGTTTTCAATGTGCCGGGACGAGTGCAACTGGCTACCGTCAAAAGGATGATTCCTCATCGCCCTATCTGGATATCCAGGGCCATACGGGAAATCCGCTTCGGTTATATACAGACGGTGCGTATAACACAAGCGGTAGCGGCAGCATGAATTGTACTCAGGGAACGTATCGTTCGAATCACAAGGGACAGTGGGAAATGTATAACCTCGTCCGTGAGAACGGGTGATCTGCGGCGCGACTGACTGCATGGGCGGAGTCTGGCTACGGCACTGTTATTGGTGTATGGAGCCCCGACTGCGTCGGGCATTTCCACAAGCTTCCCGCATAGTTGTTTGAAATGGCTCCCTTCCGGCTTTCTGGGTCGGAAGGGGGAGGAGGACGTATGAACCAAAAGCTCGCAAGATACGAACTGTCGAAAACGATTAGACGTCCAGCTTTTATCCTTGCTCTCTTGATTGCGGTCGCAGTTGCAATAGCTGCCGCGCTGGAGCCGTGGGCAAATTTGGAAAAAGAGCGCCACAACCTTCTTTCTTTTGGTTACGGCGTTGGCGTGCAAGCCGAAAATTATCTCGGTCAAACACGTGAAAGCAGCTTCGGTAACTGGATTGTTGTGAGCGCGAACGCGCCACTGTCTGCGTCGGTGTTTTTCTATGCACTGCCCCTGCTTGCAATGTTGGCTGGATCTTGGTCGTGTCTCTTTGAGCGTTTGAGTGGTTATGACATGCAGATATGCACGCGCGTTTCCAGAAAGGCGTACGTGAACGTAAAGATGCTGTCTGCTTTCCTCTCCGCGTTTACAGTGACTGCCATTCCTCTGCTCGTCAATTTCCTGATCGTCTCGATGCTTTTTCCTGCGTATCTTCCTCGGGTCGATGAGTCGACTTACGTAGGACTTTACCTGCATAGCTACTTCTCCGGTCTATTTTATTCGCATCCTTTGTCATATGTGCTCGCATACACGCTGTTCGATGCTGTCACGCTCGGGACTTTATCCATGGCTGTAACTGGCTTCTCAATTTTGTTTCGTAGCAGAATCAAAGCGATAATTGTCCCGTATCTGCTAATGGTTGCGTGGCATTTTGCAAATGGCTGGATCTTCGGCGTAATGGCTTGTGTGGGGTTTAACTGCAATATCCTCAACAGCATCAGGTCGGAATCGCTGAATAACTGGCCAGACATTCGAGCCGGTTTTGCGGAAATCATATTATTGACCCTTGCTTCGTTGGCTTTTTCTGGGGCGTGGAAAAGACGCGAGGTGGTCTGATGCTGTTTAGGCTGGTCGCCGCGGACCTGAGGACCGTTTTGAAGAAGAACATCATCACTTTTATTGCAATTGCGGCAGTGACCGTTGCGAACTTGGTGTACGCCTACGGATTGTCTTCTGTGTATGGGGTTAGAACGGATACCTTGGGGTTTGCGGATAATCTTGCGCTCGTGTTTGCCGGATCTGCTCCGTTTGAGCCTAGGCCCGGGGTCATGTTTGTGCCTCCGCTAGGATGGCTATTTCTCATTCTGCTTATTCTCTATACAACACTCGACTATCCGACCGAATCGTTGCACGGGTTTGGTTTGCAAGCGCTTGTTCGATGCCGGGCAAGAACCCTTTGGTGGGTCTCGCGTTTTATCTTGGTGGCGGCAGTAACGGCATTTTCACTGCTCGTGGTGGTTTGCTCTGTTGTGATTTGGAGCTTGGTGGTGAGCTCCTCGTTCAGCGCGGTCATTCATGGTGAGTCGCTTCAACTGGCTAATTTGGCGCCGTGGTTTCTCAAAGCTGCCGAGGCAGATGCGCTGCCGTTTTTCATAGGTCTCTTATTTGCTTTTGAGGCGCTTGCGTTTGCGCAGGCAGCGGTTGGGTTTGTGCTTGGGTCGTCAGTCTCGTTTGTGGTTTTAATGAGCTACCTGATCTGCTCGGCATATGCACGACATTGGGCGCTATTGGGTAACGCCTTGATGCTGTTGCGCTGGGGTGGAATTGTCAAAGAGGGAATCGCGGCGGGCTCGAGTGTCTTGTCATCAATTGGGCTTATGTCGTTATGCCTATCGTTGGGTGGACTGTGGTTTCGAAGGGCCGACCTTATAGAAAAGGGGGACAAGATATGAGTGTGATCGTAAGGGGCGTATCGAAGCGCATGGGTAAAAACGATGTCCTGCGCAACGTGTCCATCGAGGTTGACCCTGGGACTGTGGTCGGGCTTCAGGGGATAAACGGTTCGGGTAAGACCATGCTCATGCGAGCGGTTTGCGGGTTGATCAAGCCTACCGAAGGCGAAATCTCTATCGATGGCCAAAGGCTTGGGGCGGACATCTCGTTCCCGCCGAGTCTGGGGATGTTGATCGAGGCGCCTTCCTTTTTGGGATATCTGTCTGGCTACGACAATCTGAAGCTCATCGCTCAGATCAAGGGCGTTGCCACCCCCGAGGACATTCGCTCTGCCCTGCGGCTCGTGGGGCTCGATGCAGACGAAAAAAAGAAGTTCCGAGCATACTCGCTTGGGATGAAGCAGCGTCTGGGGATAGCTGCGGCAATTATGGAGAAGCCGAAGCTGCTTGTTCTCGATGAGCCAACGAATGCCCTCGACGAAGCGGGCGTTGAAATGCTCAAGCGCGTTGTGGCGATGGCGGCATCAACGGGTCGTGAGGTCCTTCTGTCCAGCCATGACGGAGAGGTGCTCGAGGAACTGGCCGATCGGGTTTACTGCATGCGCGACGGTGCCGTTGTGAAAGTTCGGGAAAGGTCGTGAGCGCGATGAAGAAGACCCTGTGGACGAGAAGATCGGCGCTCGCGCTTTTTTGCTGTGCTGCTGCCGGCCTTGCGGGCATGAGGGTGAGCGTCGTTAACGGGAACCGGACGGTCATTCCTGAGAAATATTACGCGGAGGGCGAATGGCTCTCGATGGATGGAGCGTTTCTGGGGTCGAAGGATGTGGTGACTGATGGGTATTCGTTTTGCATAGACGGGGCAGAGTTGCTCACGCCGCGCGAGTATCTCAAACGAGCACATGACGATTATTCAAAATATGGCACCGTGGATACGAAAACGAGACTGAAGGATGCCGACATCACGTGCGTTATCGCCGTAAAGATGCGTGTCAGAAATAGGGATAATATCGACGGTGGAATCAAAGCGTATGTTTGGCATCTGGTTCCGGAGTCTGCGCCAAACTATGATTTTGTAGTCAATACCGATCTGATAACGCAAGCCATGCCGGTCCTTGGCGGCTCTGCTGCGTTTGCCGTGGAGGTTGGGGCAGAAAACGAGTTGCTCGTCCCATTTATGATGCAGAACACCAACGACTATTTCGAAGGTTACGAGACCGTCCGTTTTGAGAAAGCATTTCCCGGGACTTACACGATGAAGATGACCGATCTGCCGGAGCGGAGGCTCTTAAGGTTTGAAGTGAAATAGCTCGAGAGCAAGGCAAAACGGGTCCATTGGCGGTACGCGCGCCCGATTCCAGGCGCCCCGGCCCGGAATCGGGCGCGGGACGAGGCGCCTTCGGTGTCGGCCGGCCTACCGCTTCTTCTTGCTCTTCTTCTGCTTGCGCTGCTTGCCCTTGGTCTCCTGGGGCTTGTCGCCCTGTTTTGCTTCGGCAGCGGCCTTTTCTGCCTTCATCTTCTTGCGTTTGGTCTCGATGCGGAGTTTTTTGTTGATGCGCGCCTTAAGGAAGGGACCGAACTGCTCGGCATCGCCGCGGACAAAGGTGTCCTTAGGGATCGTCACGCCCTGGTCGGCGAACATGGCCACAAAGATGCGCTCGCCGTCGAGCACGTGGTCGAGCTTTTCAAACGGGAAGAACTGCGACTTGCCGCTCGTGCCCCAAACCATCAGGCCGTCCTCGTTGGCGGCGACGCGGCGATAGCGGCCACCCATGGACTCGTCGGCCTCAACGGCGTCGATAAAGTCGCGGGCGAGGGTGTGGTGCAGGTTTTTGCTCCACCAGGCCAAAAAGGCGCCGAATACGATCAAGACGACGCCAAACTTGATCCAGTTGCCGCCGGCCACCAGCATGCCGATGCCGATGAGCGCGGCAATTGCCGCGGCGACATACAGCGAGCCGCGACGCCTGGGCGAGGCGACCAGGCGGGCGAAGTCGGTGACGAGGTCGTTTTCGTATTGGTACTCGTTGAGGTACAGGATGCCGTCGTCGGCTGCGGCCTGCTCCTCGAGCGCGACCTCGACCTGGTCGGCTGCTTCGGAGGGAACGAGGTTGCTCTCTGCGTCTGCCATGCTCTTTGGACTCCTATCGCGGCGGGCTCGCCGTACGGGTTATTATGGAATGCAGTATGCCGTGCGACCGCATGGCCGCCGCGGCAACAAGACTCAGTATACCCGGGGGAGCACCCATGGAATCGTTGTACCGAAAGTATCGCCCGCTCACCTTTGACTCCGTGGTGGGCCAGCAGCATATCGTCTCGACGCTCGAGCACGCCATCACCGAGGGGCGCCTGTCCCACGCCTACCTGTTCTGCGGACCGCGCGGCACGGGCAAGACCACCATGGCGCGCATTCTGGCCAAGGCGCTGCTGTGCCGCAATGCCGAGGCGGCGCGCGCCGAGGGTGCAAGCGGCTGCATGCCCGACGGTACTTGCGAGGAGTGCGAGCTCATTGCCGAGGGTAACCACCCCGATGTCTACGAGCTCGATGCCGCCTCCCGCACGGGCGTGGACAATGTGCGCGAGGAAATCATCAACTCCGTCAACTTTGCCCCGGTGCGCGGCAAGTACAAGATCTATATCATCGACGAGGTCCACATGCTCACGACGGCGGCGTTCAACGCGCTGCTCAAGACGCTCGAGGAGCCGCCGGCACACGTGATCTTTGTGCTGTGCACCACCGACCCGCAAAAGATTCTGGAGACCATCCTCTCGCGCTGCCAGCGTTTCGATTTCCATCGCATCGGCAACGAGGATATCGAGCGTCGCCTGGCATACGTGTGCGAGCAGGAGGGCTTCGATTACGACGATGAGGCGCTGGCTATCGTGGCGCGCCATGCCAAGGGCGGTATGCGCGACGCGTTGTCCACGCTGGAGCAGCTGAGCGTCTTTGGCAACGGTTCTGTGCATGCGGACGACGCCCGCTCGCTTTTAGGCGAGGTTTCGGACCAGATTCTGGGCGAGTTTTCCCGCGCCATTGCCGATCGCGATGTTGCCGAGCTCTATGGACTGATCCGTGCGCAGGTCGAGGAAGGAAACGACCTGCTGGAGCTGACGCGCGACCTGGTGGCGCATGTGCGTGACGTGTACGTTGCCTGCGTTGCCGGTGCCCGTGCCGAGCTGTTTGAGGGCGGCTCCGAGCAGGCCGAGGCGCTTGCTGCCGAGGCCGCTGCCTTTGGCGAGCATCCTGCCGACCGCCTGGCCCGTGTGCTGACGGTGCTCGACGATGCCGCACTGGAGATGAGGGGCGCGAGCGACGTGCGCCTGGTGCTCGAGATCGCCTGCACGCGCCTGGCACGTCCCGAGGCCGATTTAACGATTGAGGCATTGGCCGAGCGCGTGGCCCGCTTGGAGGCCATGGTTGCCAACGGCGCCGTGCCGGCGAGCGTGGCTGCTGCTCAGGCCGCCGCGCCTGCAGCATCCGTACCCGCTGCTGCCCAACAGCCGACGCTAATTTCGGGCGCTCGTGCTGCCGCTCCGGCGGCATCCGCTGCCCCCGCTGCTACGTCCGCGCGCCAGGGCGGTATGCCTTGGGACCGTGGTGCTGCTGTTCCGGCTGCCCAGCCTGCGTCCCGTTCTGCGTCCGTGTCAGCTTCCAAGCCTGCAGCGCCTGCACCTCAGCCTGCGCCGACTCCGACGCCTCAGCCCGTTGCGGCTCCCGCGCCTGCCACCGCTCCGGCACCTAAGCCCCAGTCCAACACCGCCGCCCAGGTTGCCGCCGCCGGTACTGCCGAGACGCCCGCGGTCGAGGATGCCGGAGAGCTGCAGCGCAAATGGGCCGAGGTTGTCGAGCGTGTCAAGGCGCGTCAGGCTTCCTACGCGGGGCTTTTGCTCAATGCCCGCGCCACGGCTGACGACGGCTCCAGGCTCACGGTCTCGTTCCCCGCGGGCTCGACCTTTGCCATCAAGATGCTTGGACGCGCCGACACGCAGTCGGTGGTCCTGCCGACAGTCAGTGCGGTCTTCGGTCGTCGTACCGTCGACTATGTCCTGGATGGGGGTGGCACGCCGGCTCCTCAACATGAGGAGCATTCTCCATCTGCACGGGCTGCGGTATCTGCGGACCCGCAACCCGTGTCCTCGGCGGCCCCTGCATCCTCGAGCGCCAGCGCGACGCAGCCAAAAGCAGCACCGATAGCGGCGCCGACCCCGTCGGCGCCTAAGCCCGTCATGGCCAAACCGGCTGCTCCGACACCCGCGCCCAAGCCTGCCTCGCCCGCGCCCAAGTCGTCTGACCTGGGCAAAGCCCCCTGGCTGCGCTCCGACAACCCCGCCGGCGCTCCTGCCACGGGCAAGCTCCCGACCGAGCCCGCGCCCCGAGCGCCCGAGCGCGCGTCCGCTCCCAAGGCTCAGCCCGCCGCGCCGTCTGCGCCATGGGAATCCGAGCAGGTTCCCTACGACGATGCCATGGTTGGCGGTTTTGTTGCCGATGCTGGTGGGGACGATCTGCCTCCGTTCGACGTGCCGGGTGCGGCGTCCGCGCCCAAGTCCGCTGCAACTGCCCCCAAAGAGGAGGACGCTCCTGCAGCTCCCTGGGAGTCCAACTCCGGTGCGGGCGGCCCCTTCGGCCATCAGGGTGCAGCCCCGAGCATCCCGCAGACCGAGGACGAGGCCAAAGCCCTCATCCGCAGCGTCTTCGGCCAGTCCACCATCTTCAAGCCGGTGGAGTAGCTGCGCAGGCGGGTATACTGCTCAAGAAGAGAACCCCTTGCCCGGGCGCATCTGTATTTCGGACATGTGCAACGTGGTGCCGCGTATATCGCATTCGAGCAGACAGGCGCGTGACGGTCGGCCTAGGATGCTGAGGTCGATACGATACGTCGCATGGCTGTCCGTGTACTCGACTTGCTCGGCGTTGACGGTTGCTCCGATTGTAAATAAAGAGCCCAGTTCGGCATCGACAATCTTGGAGTCCTTTATCTTGACCTTGAACTCTTGGTAGAGGGACGGGCTGTTGTAGTAAATGGTTCGGGTTCCGTCGGTGCATTCATCGGTCGTCTCCCATTTGACGACGGGCTGGTCCGAGCTGGCTATCAGCAGTTCTGCTCCAAAAGCTATGGCATGGGTGATGATAACCAGTAATACCCAGACGACAAAGAGATAGAGAACCACATATGCAACGGGGTGTTTTGAGCGGATGTTTTGGAGTACGGCTGGGACATTCACGAGGGCACCTCCAAATCGTCATCTATGACAATCAAATTATACCCAGCCGCCATGCGTGCCGCCTCGAGCAGCGGCTCGGCATTTTGCCATGTAGCCTTGTAGCCCTACGCATAAACTGCCTGGTTCCAGCTCTGCTAGATGTAGCTTGAGATAATTATGCAACCTTGCATAATTCGACCTTGCATAATCTTGGGCGTGCGTCACGCTCAAGGACATGTATATCGACTGAGGTAGCGTGTCCGCCCCGGGTGACGCATAATTTCTTTCGCAAATTGACAACCGCATAGCGGAACA